>JACRFB010000013.1 GCA_016218045.1 Ignavibacteriota bacterium | reverse complement strand
GTCGTTGCCGTCGCTGCCGACGCCCACCAGCACCAGCACCGGGCGGCCGTCGTTTTCCTGCGCGTAGTAATACCGCACACCCACAACGCCGTCCTGATCCATCAACTGCTGCAGCGCTGCCTGGCCGAAGAATCCGCCCTTAATGGCGTTCTTGCCCGCGCGCTCGCGGAAGTTGCGTGTCAGTGCCGCTGCGTCATGCAGGGTGATGTCGTGATCCTCGTTGCCCGTGAACATCTGGCGGCGGCGCTCGCGAATCTCGGGCTTGGCCGGCGCGACGGGGATGTCAACGTACGACTCGAGGGTCTGCGGGTTCGTGATGATCGTTTCCATAAAAGCTCCTTTGATGAAATGATGAGTTGGGTGTTGAGAAATGAATCGTGATTGAATCTGATATTGGACGTTCGTATGCCATGCCTCAGGCGAGGAGAGAAACACCACACAACAATCGAATGGTGTCGCGCGCAGCATGTGCGCTTACGACGGACCAGGGAGTGTTCATGGCGTCCTCCGCGTGAGGAGTGGGCGACTCTCAACTGTTTCCGAACCCCGGTGCCGGTGATGATACCACCGCGCACCCTCATGGAGGGCGGCCGGGGAAACGGCGGCTAGAGCAGGAATAACGGGTCTTTTTGTCTTAAATTAATGCACGACAAAGCACCTGTGTACTCCAACGCCACAGTCATCGAGTCAAGAAGTATGTTGTGAAAGATGGTGTCGAGCTTCGAGCTCCGCGTGACGGAGGGGCACCTCGAAACTGATAAAAAAACTTATGGAGCATCGAACTCAAAGACAAGATATATTTATCTTTCCAAGAGATTTTTTCGTGATGATTCGCCGGCCAAAGAGTGGCCGTGAGACAGCAACCCCACGGTAATAAATAAAGATGGTATGGTAGTAATGCAAAATAACTGCATGACAACGGTAGATTCACCTAATAAAATATCGTGTGTTTCCAGAATCACTTTCAAAACGTCGTTGTTTGTTGTTGCAATATTTGCACTGCTTACGTCCGGCCGCGCCATCGCACAGGGCGGTCATGCAACGAATTCGGGACCATCCCACGAAAAGCTCCGGGAGGCCGTCTTGCGCATCATAGATCGTGCGGAACACGACTCGACGGGGTATCGGCGGCTCGAGTACCTCTGCGACACATTCGGACCGCGTCTGAGCGGCAGCGGGAATCTGGTCGATGCCATCGAGTGGACACGCAAGGAAATGCAGCGTGACAAATTTCCGCGTGTGTTCACGGAGGAGGTTATGGTGCCGCATTGGGTCCGCGGAGTGGAGCGGGCCGACCTGGTGTTCCCACGCACCGCCGCCCTGACCATGCTCGGACTCGGCGGAAGCGTAGCGACACCTGAGGCGGGAATCGAAGCCGAGATCTTGGCGGTCTCGTCCTTTCAGGAACTCACGCGTCGCTCCGCGGAAGCGCTGGGTAAAATTGTTCTGTTCGACGTCCCGTACACGAACTATGGCGAAACCGTGCAGTATCGTTCGCGCGGAGCCATCGACGCCGCTCGGGCCGGCGCAGTCGCCTCGCTCATACGTTCCGTCACACCTGTGTCGCTCCTCACGCCGCACACGGGCGCTATGCACTATGCGGACAGCGTCCCGAAAATTCCCCACGCGGCTGTAGCTCCAGAGGATGCGATGATGCTTCATCGGATGGTTGATCGCGGGCAGAAGCCCAGGGTGCGTCTGATAATGGGCGCACAAACCCTCCCCGACACCATTTCGCATAATGTCATCGCAGAAATTCCTGGGACGGAATTTCCCGATGAGATCGTCGTCTTCGGCGGACACTTTGATTCGTGGGACGCCGGTCATGGCGCGCACGATGATGCCGCGGGCTGCATCGCCGCCTGGGAGGCGCTGCGCATCCTTCAGCAACTCGAGCTCAAACCGAAGCGGACGCTCCGGCTAGTGTTCTGGACAAACGAAGAAAATGGTGTGCGGGGTGGGCGCGCGTATGCCGAACGCCATGCAAACGAGAGGCATGTCTTTGCACTCGAAGCCGATGCCGGCATTTTTTCACCACGCGGATTCGGATTCACCGGCACGGATTCGGCAATCACAATTCTACGTAAACTTGCACCCCTGCTTGCACCACTTGGCGCAGATACAATCACGCAAGGAGGAGGAGGCGTCGATATCAGCTTTCTTACGCGAAGCGGGGTACCCAGTGCCGGACTCTCCGTCGACGGGAGCAAGTATTTCTGGTACCATCACTCAACCGCCGACACTGTCGATAAAGTCGATCCAAAGGATTTCTGGCGATGCTCGGCCGCGATCGCCGCGTTAGTGTACGCCGTAGCGGAACTCCCTCGGCCGCTGCCGCGATGAACCGATTTACCCGTACTGTTTCCTTCGACGCGCTCGTGTGCTACGTTGTGTCTATTCGTGCATCCCTTTTGAACAAGGAACCGTCTCAGGTGGCCCGCGCGTGCATTCATCCATGTGTTGCCGGCCAGGATCCGCCGCACCGAAGCTGAACATGAAACCGACACGAGAACTCGGCCCGGAATCCGAGCCCTTCCTTCGTATGTGGCACGATGTGTGGATGCATCGCGAGCTGGTCTTTTTCCTGGCCTGGCGTGATGTGAAGGTGCGGTACAAACAGACGGTGTTCGGCGTGCTGTGGGCCGTCCTCCGGCCGGCAATCTCGGCCGCTGTTTTCACTTTTGTTTTCGGGAACATGGCAAAGCTGCCCTCGGGTTCAACACCCTACCTGCTTGTGGCGATGGCGGGAGTTCTCGGATGGAGTCTGATGTCCGATGGTATTTCGGGCGCGAGCCAAAGCATGATCTCCAACACGAGTCTCGTCACCAAGGTCTACTTCCCGCGCATCATCCTGCCGCTCGCGGCACTGTGCAGAGGTTTGGTTGATTGGTTGTTCGCCGCCGGACTCTATCTCGGAATCTCACTCTGGGCGGGACATCCTCCCGGGACCGATGTTATTCTGCTGCCCCTCGCCATGATCTACGCTCTCGCCGTCGCGTTCGGAATTTCATTGTGGTTCAGCGCGGCCGGTGTGCGATATCGCGATGTGGCGCACGCGCTGCCCTTCGCCCTGCAGGTCCTGTTCTGGATCTCTCCAATCGGCTATTCTTCGGCGCATATTCCTGACGCGGTTGCGCCATGGTACTGGTGCAATCCTATCGTCGGTGTCATGGAACTCTTCCGTCTGGCGCTGCTCGGAGACGCGCATATTCCGGGGCGCCTGCTTGCCATATCCGTCACGTCTGGACTTTGTATCCTCGCAGGCGGTATGTGGTTCTTCCGGCGTATGGAGGCGGCTTTCGCCGACGTGATATGAGCAACATCGTCATTCATACGGAAGGCCTCGGCAAACAATACGTCCTTGGGCAGACGGTCGGTCGTTTTGCATCGGAAACCCTGCGCGAATCGATCGCGCGCGGATGGCCCTTCCGACGTGCGCCACGCGACCGGATCTGGGCGCTTCACGATGTGGATCTTGACGTTTCCGAAGGGGAAATCGTCGGACTGATAGGCAGGAATGGTGCGGGCAAAAGCACGCTCCTTCGTATCCTCTCGCGTATAACAAAACCGACGGCGGGCCGTGTGCGCATCAGCGGTTCGGTGGCCTCATTGCTGGAAGTCGGAACCGGATTTCATCCCGAACTCACGGGCCGCGAAAACATCTTCCTCAACGGCGCGGTGCTGGGGATGAAGCGCGCGGACATCACGCGGCGCTTCGATGAAATCATCGCCTTCGCCGAGGTCGAACGATTTATCGACACTCCGGTGAAACGCTTTTCCAGCGGCATGTACCTGCGGCTTGCCTTCTCGGTCGCGGCGCATCTCGAGGCGGATATTTTGCTGGTCGATGAAGTACTCGCCGTGGGCGATGCGGCGTTCCAACAGAAATGTCTCGGGAAAATGAGCGACGTCGTGCACTCAGGACGCACCATCCTTTTTGTGAGCCATAACCTCTCGGCGATCTCCGCGCTCTGTCCAGGCTCAATGTGGATCGACGGGGGCGGCGTCCGCCATGCGGGACCCACTGTTGATGTCATCCGCGAATACGTTGCCAGTGTCGCTTCGGGCGATACGCGCGTCGAAATCCGCGAAGACATGCACGAGGCCGGATATGCGGGTGCTTCCAACATCCGTCTGCACGCTGTGGAATTACGTAATCCCTTTGGCGACGCGCTGTCGGTTCGGTGGCGCGAACCGGTGGAAATCGACTGCGTCATCGAGGCGAAACGCGATCTCTCGCATGTTGTCTTCGGACTTCAGGTCGACGCGGAATCCGGCGCCGCGGTGTTCGGCGCGCATCATACCGACAACGAGGCGCCGCCGCTGACGCTCACGGCCGGACTGCACCGGCTTCGCATCAGTATTCAAAATCCGCTGCAAGCGGGTCGCTACCGGATCTCGCTGGGCGCACACAATGCTGTCACACGTGATATTCTCTTCCAGGTGCAGCGCGCCGTGGCCTTCGATGTGCTCGACATTCCGTACACCTCTGCACGTTATCTCGGAAAATACCGCTGCCTCGTCAATGGCGAGGCCGAATGGGATATCCTTCCGGAACTCCGATGAGCATGCGCGATACCTTGATCATCCGTGTGGAACATGGAGGATTGGGCGACCATCTCTTCCACAGCCACCTTCCTCGTATCGCACATCAGTGCTGCGGTGTCTCGCGCGTGCTGGTTTCCAATGCCTCGGAGTACCGCGACCCTGCGTACAGACGGCTTGTGTGGGAGTTGAACCCCTTCGTCGATGGTTTTACCGACGACTTCCCCGACATGCCGGACCTCGGAGAGCCGCCTGAAGGTATGAACCTGCTCGACCACATCATGCACGCACACGGAATGGACGACGGCAAGCTTTTGCACGAGCCGGAGGTGTACTATTCACCCCGTACACGGGATGAATGGGCGGGGCGCGCACTGTTTGATCCGCACTTTGTCTCCTTCGTCGGCGACATCTCCCCGAGGCGCCTTCGCTCGTTTTTGCGTGTACATCCGCCCGATCTTATCAGCGTCTTCCCCGGGCCGTCGGTCGCATGTGAAGGAGTTGAGGCGGCAAGGATCGCTCCCCGCGATGTGTTCGAGTATTGTGATCTCATCGCCTCCGTCTCCGCCATGTATTGTCTTGCCTCCGGCGGCGCGACACTCGCCGCCGCATTGGGTGTTCGCGCGACGGTGCTGTATGGGAGGGGACAGAAGAGCATCTTCCACCACTCCTCGCTGCACACATATGTCGATCTCGGTCCCACGGCCGTGCAACGCACTGTCCGACTCGCGCGGCGTGTCATCAGGGGAAGACCGTGATGGACGCGCAGTATGCGAGAGAGATCGTCCGCGCCGGCACCGCGATGCGGCGATGGATCGAGCCCGCGACGGTGTCCATCGCCGTCGATTTGGGCAGCAGGGATGGCTGCGCGGCACTTGCGCTCGCGCGACTGTTTCCGAACGCACGTGTATTTGCGTTCGAGTGTAATCCCGCCGCCATTCCGATCTGTCGCGCTGCTGTCGAAGGCAATGAACGCGTCTCCCTGGTCGAATGCGCGGTGTCCGACCGGGATGGCGACGTGGACTTCTACGCGATCGATCCCGTCGCAACGCGTACTCCCCATGCCGACGGCAATATCGGTGCCTCCAGTCTTTTTCTCGCGAATCCGGAGTATCCGAACGAGCGGTATGTGCAGCGTCGCATAACAGTCCCGGCAGTGACCCTGCGATCCTGGGCGGCCCGCGAAAACCTGTCCCGTGTCGATGTACTGTGGATGGATCTTCAAGGTGCGGAACTTCTCGCGCTTCATGGATTGGGAGACATGCTCGCATCGGTGTCGGTGATTTACACCGAAGTCGCGCATCGTGCGATGTACATTGGTCAGCCGCTGTTCCCGGAACTCGACGCATTCCTCGACCGGAACGGATTCGTTCGGCGCGAGTCGTTGTACGCGGATGAATGGCTCGGTATGGAACTCTACGTCCGTGCCTCCCTCCGAGAACGTCCGTGGTGGAAACGATGGAGGGACTGAGCTGATGACGGGCCCGAATCCATTGCGCGTCCTGGTATTCAGCAGGAATCGCGCCATGCAGCTCGATGCGGCCCTGCGATCTTTCTGGGCATACGCTGGAGACGTGGACGCAATGCTCTCTGTCAACGCACTCTGGAAGGCCGATCCGGGCCTCCATGCGGAGACCTACCACATTCTCACGCGGGCTGCTGAGCATACACGCATCCATTTCTTGGAGGAAAATACCTTTCGCGATCAGGTGCTCTCGTTTCTTGACGCGGACGGCTTCGTCCTGTGTATGGTTGATGATGCACTCTGGCTTCGGCCCGTACCGCTGCGCGGGGCGATGGACGCCCTCTCGCGAAATGAAAAGGTGATAGGTGTCTCTTTTCGTGTCGGCCGTAATACGGGCTATTCGTACGCGGAACGCTCGCAGCAACGTATCCCCTCCTTTCGTCATATCGGCAGCGGCCTGTACGTCTACGAATGGAAAAACGAGGAACACGACTTCGGGTATCCGCTCGAGGTGTCAGGATCGATGTACAGAAGCCGCGACCTGCACGATGTTCTCGCTGCTTCGGAATTCACGAATCCGAATGTCCTCGAGGGGCGGCTTGCGGAAGCGGCCGGCATGATGTCGTCACGGCGGCCGCTGCTGATGTGTCTCGAGACTTCCGCAACGGTGTCCCTGCCCCTGAATCGCGTTCAGAGGACGACGGCGAATCGCAGCGGAGATAAAGCGGGATATGATGCAGCGGCGCTCGCGCGGCTCTATAGGGATGGGGTGCGCATCAACATCGAGGCATACAGAGGATTCGTGCCGAATGCCTGCCATCAGGAACTGCCTCTGCGCTTTGTACCATCGGACGCGTCCGTTTCAGCCCCGGTCCCGCGTGTGTCGGTTGTCATGCCTGCGCGGAATGCGGCACCATACATCGCCGCCGCCGCCGATTCCATCTTCGCCCAGACGATGAGCGACTTCGAATTCCTCGTTGTTGAAGATGCCTCAACCGACGGTACGGGCGCCGTGCTTGACGCGATCAACGACCCGCGCCTCCGCCTGCTGCGCAACAGCACACGCCTCGGACAGGCGGCATCATTTATGCGCGGAGTGGCCGAAGCGTCCGGCACGTATATCGCGCGCATGGATGCCGACGACCTTGCGCATCCCTTGCGCCTCGAGAAACAATGCGCGTTTCTTGACGCACACCCCGATGTCGGCATTCTCGGTGCCGCGGTGCGCACCTTCGGGGATGCGTGGAACGGCGATGTGCGCTACCCGGAACAGCACGCCGATATCGCCGCGGGACTCCTCTTCCGGCCGCAGTTCGCAAATCCTGTCGTGATGTTGCGCACCTCAGTGCTCCGCTCGCACGGCGCCTTCGATTCTGCCTTCGACCTTGCGGAGGATTATGAATTCTGGCTGCGTTGCCTTCCGTTCGTTCAGTTTGCAAATCTGCCGGAGGTCCTTCTCCGCTACCGTTCGCACCCGGGGCAGGTCGGCCGCATGTTCTCGGAGGAACAGGCCGAGGTGACGCGCACCGCGCAGAACCGTGTACTTCAGCGGCTCGGAATCGATGCGACGAGGGAGGAACTTCTGCTTCACCACGCACTGGGCGCATACCTCTGGCGGTCCGATCCTGCATGGCTTGCCGCGGTCGAATCCTGGCTGCGCCGTCTCCGATCAGCGAATGATAGCTCGATGTGTTTTGATTTTCGCGCGCTCGACGCGGTGCTCGGACGCCTGTGGTTCGATGTGTGCAGGCGTGCGACGGAAGCCGGACTTGCCGCCCGCCGCATCTGGCACGCATCTCCGCTTGCCGCATTGTACCGGCCCGCCCGTCTCGATCGTGCACAATTCCTTGTTGATGCCCTCCGGAGGAAACGCAGATGAGCGCACCTCTCGTCAGCGTCCTCATCCCGCTGCACAATGCGGCGCCGTTTGTATGTGAGGCCATCTCGAGCGTTGCCGTCGCGCACCGGGCGTTTGCTCTCGAAATTCTGGTCTTCGACGATGCCTCAACGGATGACGGCGCGGATCGCGTCCGTGCACTGAATCTGCCGTACCTCCGTCTCCTCTCCTCTCCTGTGCATCAGGGGATAGTACGCGGACTCAACACGTTGCTCGGAGAGGCGCGCGGGAAATACATCGCGCGGATGGATGCCGATGATGTGGCGGATCCCCGCCGCATCGTGATCCAATCTGCGTACCTCGATGCGCATCGGGATATCGACATGTGCGGCACCTGGATGCGCAGCTTCGGCACCCCGTTCCCGGTGACATGGTCCTATCCGGAATTGCACGAGGATATTCGCGCCGAACTGTTGTTTAATCCTGCGCTCATCCACGGCACGGCCATGTTCCGCCGAGACCTGATGGAACGCTGCGACATGCGTTTCAGCGAGGATTATCCGCATGCCGAAGACTATGAGTGGATCGTGCGTCTCTCACGACACGCGCGGCTGGCGAACGTACAGCGGTCGCTGTACAACTATCGCGTCCATCCCGGTCAGACTGCGTCACGGAAGCGAGCGGAGCAACGCGCGACAACACGACGTATACAAGCGCAGCTCCTGTCGGAATTAGGTCTGCATCTCTCGGATCAATCGCAGCTCACGCACGAACAACTCGCGTACTGGCGTATACCCCGCCGGCTCGATGCGCTCGACGCGCTGCACGACTGGCTGCATGGCCTTGAGCAAGCAAATGCGCGATCCGGAGTGTACGATCCCCGCGCCCTGCGGAATATGTGCGCGCGCCGTTTTTTCCATGTGTGTGATTATTTCGCGCACGCCGGATTTGTAGCAGCCAGGCGCTTCCGATCGTTCGAACTGTACCGCGCGGCGCACGCCGGTCCTCTGCCGCGCGCGATGCAGTCGCTGCGCTGCCTCCTCCGGCGTGATGTGCCCGGTCGCGTTGACGTACCGGTGACGGAGGATCTCGTATGAACTCCTCTCCGCGTCTCAGTGTGGTCATGCCCGCATACAACGCTGGCTCGTTTATCCTGACCGCCGTTCGAAGCATTCTTGCACAAAGTCTGGGAGATCTTGAACTCCTGATCCTCGACGACGGTTCGGACGACGGGACGGAACGGATCGTTGCGGGAATACCGGATCAACGCATCCGATATCATCGCCATGAGGCGCATCGAGGCCTCGCCGCGATCAGAAACGAGGGGATGAGCATTGCGCGCGGTTCGTACATCGCCATGATGGACGCCGATGACATCTCTCATCCGCATCGTCTCGAAATGCAGGCGGCTCTGCTCGACGCTCATCCCGGCACAGGGGCCTGCGGCGTGTGGCTGCGCACCATCGACGGGCGTCGGCACACATTCCGCTACGCCGCCCATCACGACGACATTCGATGCGAAATGCTCTTCGATTCGCATATGCCCCACGGCGCCTCCATGCTGCGGGCGGATGTGGCGCGCGCGCACGCGCCGCTTTACAGCGACGTGTTCCGTTCCGCTGAGGATTACGACATGTGGACGCGTCTCGCCCCGCACACGCGCTTCGAAATCCTGCCCCGCGTCCTCTATGAATATCGGCAGCACGAAGGACAGACCTCCGCCCGACTTGCCGACAGCACTGCGCAGGCCACCCGCTCGATCCACTCGCGCCTCCTTGCCGGACTTGGCATCGAGTACGACGACGCGGATCTGGATGTACACGGTTCTATCGCGCAATGGCGTCCGCCTGACGGCGATGATGCACCTGCGCGCATTCATGCGTGGATGGTCCGTCTTCTCGAGGCCAATGCGGTACGGCACACGTACGATCAAACAGCGCTGAAGCGCTGCCTGACTCGCAGATTCTTCCGTCTCGTTCCGCGATATCCTTCCCTCACGCCCGAAATGCTCGGTGCGGCCCGACAGATGCCACTGTACCGGGAGGCCGATATCAGTTCTTCAGAGCGGATTCGATCCATGATCGGCCGGGCTCTGCGCAGGAGTCCGCAATGAGAATCGCATTTGTCGGCCGCTACCGCGAAGGTGACATCCTCTCCGGACCAGAAAAGGTCGCCCGCCGCATCTTCCAACAATTCCAACTTCGCCCCGAAGTCCACGCCGCGTTCTTCACCTATTTCTTCGACGGAAAAACGGCCTCTGCAGCGCGGAAAATCGTGGGCAGAACAACGCATCAGGACGACGCAGTGTGTACGCTTGGACTTGCGCGTTTCGCCTCGGCGCTGTCGGCCTTTCAACCCGATGTCCTGCTCGTTGCGACGTTTGAACGCTTTGTGATTTTTCCGGTGCTGTGGGCTCGTCTGCGGGGTATCCCGGTGCTGTATATCGTCCACGGTGTTGTCCGCCGGGAAAACGCCCTCTGGAGAGTGAATGCCCCGTGGTCGATGCGGGTGAAAGACGCGCTTGCGGAGAAATTCGTGTTCGCCTTGGCATCACAGTGTGTATGTGTATCTCCGCATATTCGCGGTCTTGCGGGACGGGAGTACGGCATCGATATGAACGCGCCCGTAATCCCGAATGGTGTAGACGCGGTGTTTTTCGACACACAAAACTTCGAGACGTCTCGCAGCAACAGTGGTGCGGTATTGAGAATCGCCTTCGCGGGGGATGTATCGCGTGTCGAAAAGGGCTGGAAGTTTTTCCGCGACGCGTTGGAGATGATGCGGAATCCGGCTGAAGTATCACTACTCGGGCCGTCGCCCCGGGAAACGGATCGGCCTCCGGTACCCGTGACTGTCTCTGATCCACTGCCGTCCGCAGCGCTCGCACGCTGGCTCACGGCACACGATTGTTTTGTGTGCGCAAGCAGCTTCGAAAGTTTTTCCATCGCCACGGCCGAGGCGATGGCCGCCGGTCTCCCTGTCATTGTGACGGAGGAATCGGGGATTTCGTCCATGATCAACGACCGCGGGAATGGCATCCTGGTCCGGTACGGTGACGTTCAGGGGCTTGCCGCTGCACTCGACACACTGGCTGCGGATCCCGGCGCGCGCGAGGCCCTGGGCCGCGCGGCGAGAATGACCGTGTCTCACCTCGCGTGGTCGGATATCGCCGATAGGTACCTGGAAGAATGTGCCGCTCTGATGCATCGGGGACAACGCGCATGAGAGTGCTTCATCTTGTCGATCGATGCGATCTGGCCGATGGGGCGGCAAAACACGTGCTGCTGCTCGCGCGAGAACAGAGGAGACGAGGTGATGTGGTTCTTGTCGCGACATCGGGTGGTGACGCGTTCCCAGTGTTCGAATCCTCGGGTGTGCCGTATCAGGTGATCGCGGACACCGCTCACACCAACCGCTCCATGGCTGGGTTTCTGCGGGGGGTGCGCGCGCTGCGAGCGCTTGTCGCGGAATGGAAGCCTGATATCGTACATACGCATCATTTTTACTCGGGCAATCAGATGTGGTTCGCATCACCCCGCGTGCGCGGCCGCCTTGTGCAGACGATTCACGCCGTGATCCCGCCCGCGGGACTGCTCCCGCACTGCCCCGGACGCCGCATCATCGCCGTGAGCGAGGCCGTCCGGCAGGGCTTGATCAGGCGCGATCCCGGGCTTGCGACACGTGTTACCGTCGTGCGGAATGGATCGGAGTTTGTCGGTGATGATGCACCGATGCGCGCGAGCGTGGAATATCGGACTATTGTATCCGAAAAGCGGAACCGGTTCGTGCTTGCGTTGCTTGGCAGATTGACGGAAGTAAAAGGGACACGTGTGCTCGCCGCGGCGTTGGATCTCCTCGCGCGACGGCATCCCGACGCGGGTCCGCGGGCCGATGGAAGTCGTCGCGGCATCTCTCTTCTTTGTGCCGGAACCGGATCCGACCAAAACCTGCTTCGAGACGCATGCCTGCGGTGCGGCGTGCCCGCGGTGTTTCTTCCGCCTCAACCGAATGTGCTGCCTCTCCTCGAAGCGGCTGATGTGCTCCTCCTGCCTTCTCTTCGCATGGAGGGACTGCCCATGCTTCTCGTCGAAGCCGGACTCGCGGGCACGCCCGTTATCGCCTCATGCACCGACGGCATCCCTGAACTCGTCGTCCACGAGGAACACGGGCTGCTTGTGGAACCGGGCAACGCTCCTGCCCTCGCCGACGCTATTGGGAGAATACTCGCCGACAACGCTCTGCGCGAACGACTGTCGCAGGCCCTGCGGCAGCGTGTGTATGATTCGTTTTCTGTGACCGGCATGGTTGATGGCGTGCTCCGCATTTATGAGCAGCTCGCTCCATCCACCGGCGCGCGCTAGTTTCCATTTTCATTCCCGACATCGCCTCCGTATGAACGCTCCCATCTTCGACAGTCAGGCCTGCCCCATTCCCCTCTCCGACTATCCTCGCGTCTTACTCGCGCATGGGGGAGGCGGACGGCTCTCGCGCCAGCTCATCGAGCGCCTCTTTGTTTCGGTCTTTGCGAGTCCGCTTGCGGATCGTGGACATGACGGCGCCGTCCTCGATTCGGAGTTTTCACGCTGGGCCATATCCACCGACACGTTTGTTGTGCAGCCGCTGTTTTTTCCTGGTGGAGATATTGGCGCGCTTGCCGTCAACGGTACGGTGAATGATGTGAGCATGTGCGGCGCGGCACCACGGTACCTTTCCACAGCATTCGTTATTGAAGAGGGTTTCCCGATGGAAAGCCTGTGGCGGGTGGCGCTCTCGATGAAACGCGCGGCGGATAATGCGGGGGTCTTTATCGTCACGGGCGACACGAAAGTGGTGGAGCGGGGAAAGGGCGACGGACTGTTTATCAACACGACGGGCATCGGCGTCGTACGGCCTGGTGTTGCCATTTCGCCGCGCCGCGCTGTGCCGGGTGATGTCATCGTGCTGAGCGGGATGATCGCCGAACACGGCATTGCCGTGATGTCCGTGCGTGAGGGCCTCTCGTTCGCATCGGTCATTGAAAGCGATACGCGCCCTCTGAATGCGCTGGTGGCGGGGATGCTCGACATCTGCCCCGACATACACGTCCTTCGCGATCCCACACGCGGTGGCGTGTCGAGCGCGCTCAATGAAATCGCCACCGACGCGAATGTCGGTATTCAGATCGACGAGGCGTTGATACCGATTCGCGAGGATGTACGCGGTGCGTGTGAAATTCTCGGACTCGATCCTCTGTATGTGGCGAACGAAGGAGTACTCCTCGCGATACTGCCGGAGCACGATGCGCAGCGCGTACTCGACGACATGCGTTCAAGGAAAGAAGCGCGGGCGGCGCGGATTATCGGGCGTGTGGTGGAACAACACCCCGGGACCGTCGTGATGCGGACGGCCGTCGGGGGGAACCGAGTCGTGGATATGTTGTCGGGCGAACAGCTCCCGCGGATCTGCTAAGGAAAACGACGGAGCACCGGTTCACCCACGTTCAGGTTCTCTCGAAGCCATCGTACAAATCCGTCGAGTGTAAACCAACCGACGCGCCCGTGTTCTGCGTCCGCCCTTTCGATATGGAACTCCTGCGCGGGCATGAAACCGAAGCCGATCAGATAGTACCTCTCGCCTTTCGCTGAAACACAGGCATCGAGAATCATCGACACGTGTCCGATGCCGCCACGCTCATTCTGCACGATCATATCGCCGGGGGCGGCGTTGTCGTCGTCCACCGCACTGCACCCTTTCTTGAGCGAATGGGAATTCGATCCGTTGAACGCGCGGCGCAGGAAGGCTTGGTACGACAGCCCGGAGGTGCGGAACCGCGTTTTTTTTCCGCTGTATTCGAAGAGGTATAAGGCGTCGAGCATGTTTGCGGTCTTATGATATTCGGCCCAGAAGCGCATGCAAAAATCCGCGCATTGTTCCAGATCGCGTCTGAACAACAAGGGCATGTCCACGACCGCAAGAACCGAGTAGATGCCGTTCCGTATGGTCGATCCATCAAAGCCGCGGATCTGTGTGTCACGTTTGAGCGGGAGCGCGCGAAGCCATGCACCGAACGAGGGCGCCTGTACGGCTGCCCGCGAGCAGCCGCTCGGAACGGCTATTTCACCCACCGTGCGCGGGTGATCCTGCGCACGTGCCGAGGCGAAGAGGATGATCGCGATGGAAAGTCCAACAAGGGGACGGACGGCTTTCGACATGGTATCTTGATCTTCTTGACGATGCGGCGTAACATAACACCGCACAGTATCCCGCAACAGTCGATTCCGCGCGCAGTATCACCTTTTCTTGAGATTGTATCCTCATGCCCATACTTCAAACTCTCGACGGATCGCTCACCTACGACACCTCCGGCAATCGAACCGATCCGGCGGTCCTGCTGCTCCACGGCATCCTCGGCACCTATCAATCCGAGCTCGCGCCTCTTGCCGAGCGCCTTGCGCACACGCATTACGTGGTGGGTATCGATTTTCGGATGCACGGCCGGTCGATCGCGCCGCCCGACGCTTTTTCCGTGCAGGGATTGTGTGACGATGTCCGCGCCGTTCTTCACGCCGAGGGTATCACGCAGGCGCATGTCGTCGGTTATAGTCTCGGCGGATATGTCGCGCTGCAACTTGAACGCACGGTGCCCGGAAACATCCTCTCAATCTACATGCACGGGACGAAGTTCTACTGGACCGATGCGGCCATCAATGCTTTCACCCATGCGCTCGATCCCGAGGTCATCCGCGCCAAACAACCACGCTGGGCCGACCGGCTCGAGTCGCTGCACGCGTCTCAGGGTACGGGTCATTGGCAGGACCTGTGCCGGGCGGCCTCGTCCATGATTCTTGGACTCGCCGGACACTTTCCAGAAGACGCCCTTGCATCCGTCACCGTCCCCGTATGTGTCAGTATCGGTGATCGTGATGAACTTGTACCTCTCGACGAGGCGGTTGCGCTGTTCCGCGCTCTTCCGGCGGGATCGTTGGCGGTGCTGCCTGCAACCCGTCATCCCCTCCCTTCGGCGGATGCCGACCTTCTGGCCCATCACGTGCGCAAGCATATGCTGCGCGCCGCCGTGTGACACAGCCCGCGAATCATTCGCGGAAGCGTGTGGGGTGACGCGCCACAGCCCTGTTGCATAGTCCCGCTTTTCGGTATACTTGCGCGAATGTTGCGCCAGGGCTCTCCCGCCCGTCACTCCCCTCTCCTTTCTCTGGGTGTTTGGCATGTTCCTCATGGATTCGATTTCGCAGATCGTGTCACAACCGGACTTTTCGGATGTGACTGTCCTTTTTCAAAAGGCCGGCATCAGCCTCCTGGTCGGAGCACTGGTCGGCATCGAGCGCGAGCGTTCCCTCGAAGAGCGTCACAAACTCTTTGCCGGCATTCGCACCTACCCGCTCATCGGACTCGCCGGCTTCCTTTCCGCTCTCATCGGGCACATCGTTTCACACTGGGTGCTCGTAGCTCTGGCCTCGGCGTTTTTTGGGCTTGTAATCGTGTCGTACGTCTTCGAGGCGCGAGATGGATTCTACGGCGCGACAAGCGAAGTATCCGCCGTCATCATTTTTCTGCTTGGTGCGCTGATCTACTGGGAGATGTATGCAATCTCCATCGCGGCGGGAGTGATTGTGGCCCTCTTCCTCTCGCTGAAATCACCACTCGAGGCGTTTATCAAACGCGTCAGCGAAGAAGATCTCTACGCTACGCTCAAGTTCGCCATCATCACCGCGATCATTCTCCCGGTGTTGCCGAACCAGACCTTCGGCCCCCTCGACGTACTCAATCCGCGGCACATCTGGTACATGGTGGTACTCATCGCAGGCATCAGTTTTTTCGGCTACATCCTCGTCAAGGTTTTTGGCTCCCGCAAGGGTATCGCACTGACGGGATTGCTCGGCGGACTCGTCTCGAGCACGGCGGTCACTCTCTCTTTTTCGCAGAAGAGCAAGGTTGCTCCCGAACTGGGAAAGACGTTTGCCTCTGCCATTGTTCTTGCGTGCACCATCATGTATCCGCGCATACTGATCATGATCGCCGTGACGAATCAGAAGCTCTTCCAATTCATCTGGCCCTTCGTCGCCATTCTAACCCTGGTCGGGATTGCATCGAGCGTACTGCTTCTGTTCGGCGTCCGAAAACACACCTACGACGATGTAAAGCTTGCGAATCCCTTTGAATTATTCTCGGCGATAAAATTCGGTCTGATTTTCGCGGCCATCCTGTTCGTTTCGAAAGCGGCGCAGATCTATCTCGGTGACAATGGCGTTCTACTTGCGGCGGGGCTTGCCGGCACCACCGATGTTGATGCGATCACCCTGTCCATGGCGAATCTGTCCAAAGCCGGCAGCGTCACCGATTCGGTTGCTGCAATTGCGATCATCCTCGCAATTACCGTGAATACCATTGTGAAGGCGGGTATCGCTATGTCCCTTGGCGCCGTGACGCTTCGTCGATATACACTTCCCGGCTTCGGGGCGGTATTGCTTACGGGACTCGGACTGGTTCTCTACCTGTTCCTCGGCTGAATCTTTCGGAACCGCACGCGGAGCTGGGGTGAAGTGATCGCGGAGCTATAACCTCTCGGCCTATTCCCGTACATTGTGCGGTATAGCCACGTTTGTTTCCGTATGAAGGTAACACTATGAACTTGAATATCCCCGAAATGCTCGCGAAGGTGAAGGAGATGCAGGAGCGCATGGGCGAGGCGCACGAGCGACTCCGCGCCATGGAGGTCACTGCCGAAGTGGGCGGCGGAATGGTGAAGGTGCGTGCGAATGGAAAACAGGAGCTGCTCTCTATCTCGATAGAACCGGGGGTGGTCAATCCTAACGAGATAGCCATGCTTGAGGATCTTGTCCTTGCCGCGGTCAACCGCGCCCTGGAACAATCGCGCGAACTCGCGGCGCGCGAACTCGGCAGCGCGACAAACTCGATGCTCCCATCCATTCCGGGCCTTGATCTAGGATCCCTCGGCCTCCGTTGAGTCTTTCCTCATGTTATCCACATCACCGTCTCTCGACAATCTGATCGCGCAATTCTCACGTCTGCCGGGCATCGGCCGCAAGACGGCGCAAAGACTGGCGCTGCACATTCTCAAGATCTCGCGCGAGGAAGCCGAACAGATGGCGCGCGCGCTTCTTGACGTGAAGGAAAATGTCCGCACCTGCTCGGTGTGCTGCAATATCACGGAAACCGATCCTTGTGCCATCTGCACAAGCGGGCGTCGGGATCCTGCTCTGATATGTGTCGTGGAGGAATCGACCGATGTGTTCGCCATCGAACGGACCAATGATTTTCGGGGTCTCTACCATGTGCTCGGAGGCCGGCTTTCTCCACTCGACGGCATCGGCCCCGACGACCTCCATATACACGAACTGCTCGGACGGGCGAGGGCGGGTGTCACCGAAATCATCCTCGCAATGAATCCGAACGTCGAGGGCGAGGCCACAACGCTCTACCTTTCCCGCCTCCTCACTCCGCTGGATGTGCGTGTCACGCGCATCGCCCGCGGTCTTCCCATCGGCACCGACCTCGAGTATGCGGACAACGCCACTATCAGCCGCGCGCTGGAAGGCCGCATCGCCGTTGGTTGAACACGGGTCGATTGCACCTCCCATGGCGTGGTACAAGAACTGGTTCGCTGATGCCTTGTATCTGGAAGTCTACAGCCATCGCGACGCCGATGAAGCACGGCAGGCCGTTGAACTGTTCACAACGGCGACAGGACTGCTCCCGCCCTCGCGTCTGCTCGATCTTGCCTGCGGCACTGGCCGCCACGCGTTTGAATTTGCACGCAGGGGTTATGAGGTAGTCGCAGCCGACCTGTCACAAACCCTCCTCGCTGTCGCGCATCGGAAAACAAGGCGTTATGGATCACAACTCCATCTTGTGCGAACCGACATGCGGCACGTCCCTTTCAGCCAGTGCTTTGACGGTGTCGCACAACTCTTCACGGCGTTCGGCTACTTCATCGAAGACGACGAAAACGCGGCCGTATTCCTGGAAGTGGCCGCCTGCCTGCGTCCCGATGGTTGGTACATGCTCGATTATCTGAATCCTGCCTATGTGCGATCATCGCTGCAGCCGGAAAGTGCGCGCTCGATCCCTGGGGGTATCGTACGCGAACACCGTGCGATCAGAGACGGACGCATCGAAAAAGACATCCGCATCGAACGCGAAAACGACCGGCGCCTCTACCATGAATCCGTGCGCTTGTTCGAAAGATCGGAACTCGAATCGATGCTCGCGCGCGCGGGGCTCCGCACGCTGCACGCATTTGGCGACTACCAGGGAAATCCGTTTACCCGTGTGTCCCCGCGATGTATTTTACTTGCCCGGATGGACCCATGACCAATCGCGCACTCAGATCCGTCACTCGCCGGCAATACACATGCATCGCCTCGGGTGTTTTCATTGCGGCCATGTTGGCCGGCTGTGGTCTCTTCGACACACGCGATCCCGAGCTGCCGAACACGGGCAGTGCCACCTTCACTCCGCCGACGTCGCCGGACATCGTCATCGAGAACCTGCGCAACGCGATCGCGGAACGAAACGAATCCAACTATATCCGGTGTATGCCCGACACGCTCAGCACGGGCCGTTCGTTTTCCTTCCTTCCGACCGCATCTGCCGCTGCACGGTATGCATCAGTGTTCACCGACTGGTCGCTCGCGTCCGAGAAATCGTATTTCGCGGCACTCGCCGCTCTCACACCCTCGAGCGCAGTGTCTTCACTCGCTCTGAACGGCCGGTTTACCCTCCTCGCCTCCGATTCGGCCGTCTATCAGGGCGATTACACACTCGTCTTTCCCCATGGGATCGGTGGAACGGCAGAGACCGTGCAGGGCAACCTCCAGTTCGTCTTGGCGCCGGACCGCACGTCCATCTGGAGCATTGTCCGATGGATGGATTCACCGGTGGGGAATCTCCCTTCCTGGAGTGAACTCAAGGGGCGTTTCGCGAATTGACAGACAGCGCTTCCAATATCACGCAGGCCGGCTTGCTGCTCCGTCGTCCATCGACGAAGGACGAAACGCGCGTGAACACGTTCTCTCGGCACACATCCATTTTCCGTATGCCTTTTGTCGTTTGTTTCAGTTTCTCGCTCTTGTTGCTGGGCTGTAATCCCTTTGCACCGGAGATTGATACCGGATCCGAAACGGGCGAACAACTGATATCCGACCAGATGACGGTGGATGGCGTCTTTCAGAATTTCCGCTACGCATACACATTCAAGGACACGACGATCTACGGCGGATTGCTCGCGCAGGAGTTTATCTTCAGCTACCGCGACTACGATAAACTTGTCGACCTCAGTTGGGGGCGCGACGAGGATATGCGGATTACCTCCCGCCTCTTCGAGAATGCACAAAACCTCAACCTCGTCTGGAACAATATCGTTGGCTTCTCCGGCGACTCTCTGCGCGCCAATGTGTCACGCACATTCAACCTCACCGTCACGTTCAATCCAAGCGACATCGTCCGCGTTGATGGCCGGGTGAGTCTCGACCTGCGCCGTTCATCGACTCTGCAACCATGGAAAATGACCCTCTGGAAGGACGAATCGAATTTTTAACGGAGGATTAACCCGCGGAAACGAAAAAAATTCCGACTCGATGCGCAGAAAAGAATTGAAGCGATGGAATGATTCATCCTCATGTATTTTCTTGGATCGAGTTTTTCCATTACAGAAGTGAAGAATATTCCTGGTCCCGCCGCAGTTATTTCGAGATATCTGTATTCGGAGTAATCAGACATTCCCGACATCAGATGATCCAATTATTGCGCGGTATAATTCCGACCGGTACTTTTGCACCAGCATTACTGTAGAACCTCCACGAAGCACCCACAAATATCAGGTACCTTTCATGCTGACAATCACTGAAGACTGCATCAACTGCAACGCGTGCATCGACGAATGTCCGAACAACGCGATTTACGCGGCGGGCGAATCCTACACGATCGACGGCCAGACTCATCCTCCCCTGTCCGATGAATACACGTTCATCGTGAACGAACTATGCAAGATGTGCGAAGGCTACAGCGAGACGCCGTCGTGTCAAACGGCCTGCCCGTCTGACGCAGTCATTCTGAACTGACTTTTACCCCGTCCTCTGTCCATCGCGGACGGAGGGCCCCCCCGACGCCGGTGCGTTCCCCGCGCACCGGCGTATATTTTTTCCATGAATGCACATCCGATGAACGACCACCAGCGCGGACTCTCCCTCTCATATTTCACCGCGGGGTATAATCTCGCCGAGGCGGCCGCTTCCGTCGGATTCGGCGCGGCGGCGGCAAGCATCGCCCTCATCGGATTCGGCATCGACAGTGTGGTCGAAACACTTTCTGCAGGCATCCTCATCTGGCGCCTTCGCGGACACGCGTCACTGACGCCGGAGCAGGCAGAGAGGAGGGAGAAGCTGGCGGTTCGATTCGTTGGACTTTCCTTCCTTCTCCTTGGCGCGTGGGTAGCGTATGAGTCCGTTGAAAAACTTCTTGTAAACGAAGCGCCTGCCACTTCTCTGCCCGGCATCGTCATCGCAGCTCTCTCGCTGATTGTCATGCCCGTCCTTGCAAAGAAGAAACGCGAGGTAGGAAAGAGAATTGGGAGCCGCGCCCTGCTCGCGGATGCCAAGGAAACGCTTGCATGCGCGTGGCTCTCGCTCGCTCTGTTGATCGGCCTCGGAGCCCATTCGCTTTTCGGATTCTGGCAGGCCGATCCACTTGCCGCTTTGGTTATTACCGTGTTCCTGTTCCGCGAGGGTTGGGAAAATGTGCGCGGTGAGGAGTGTGACGACGGATGTGACGCCCACTAAGGCGTGCCCTCCTCGCGATGTCCCCCGACCGAATCGTGCGGCGCGTTCCTTCTGAGGTAATCCCTCCGCCGCATTGTGCTCAACCGCACAGCAAGTTCTACTCGGAAAATGAAAACCCCCTCGTCATGAGGGGGTTTCGTGTATCTGCTGCTGCTGCCGGACCTTTTTCAGAGCGGCCTCCACTGCGGGACTCTGTTAAATATCTTTGCCGTCCTTTTTTTCCGTACGGATGATAATCCGTTTTTCACCACCGCCTTCGCCGGACTTGGGTGTGACAGTGACGCGTTTGCGCACCACACCGGGGCCGTCACTCTCTTCCTCCACACGCACGTCCAAATCCTTGAGCGACTCCTGCAGTTCCTTCAGATCGGCGCCTTCACCTATTCTCTGAATATCGATGTTCACATCCGGTATCGAAATGTCAAATGCCTCGTCATCATCACCCTCGCCGTTCCATTGCATGATCCCGCTTCCTGGCGAATGGAAAAAGAACATGTTATCCTTTTCTTCCTCGCCAGCCGCTTCGAGATTCAGCGTCAATTTTTCGCCCTTGCGAATTACCTCGCAGGGGATGCTTTCACCCTTGTCAAAGGCGCCGAAAACACTGCGGAAATCTCCGGCATCTTCGATGGTCTTTTTTCCTGCGCGCAGCACAACGTCGCCAGCTTTGAAGCCGGCCTTCTCCGCGGCGCTCTCTTTCTTCACTTCCGTGACTAGCACACCCTTGCCATCCGTTGTACCGAAATATGCGCCGAGTTGTTCGTTTAACTCGAGCAGTTTCATCCCGTACACGCCTGAAGACGCGGAGCTGCGGAAGTGCATCGCGCGCGGAGGCATGGGAGGCGTTGGGGCACCCGGCGGGAGCGTGATGCTGTATCGGCGCGATTTCTCGCGATACGCGTCCGCGAGTGCAAAGGCGTCCTTTTTCTGCTCGGTAAGTGTCGCACTCAGGGTTTTTTTCTCATCATCCCGGAAAACGACCACATTCACTTTTTTCCCGACTCCGGCATCCTTCACCGCCTTTTGCAGATCCTCGGCATCGGAAATTTTTTTTCCGTCGAATTCAATAACAACGTCGCCTTCCTGAAAGCCCGCCTCTGCCGCGGGACTATCATCGATAACGTCATCGATGTAGGCTCCGGTCGACGTTTTCAAATCTTCCTCACCCTTCAGTTCCTTTGTCACGCTTTTTAACGCGACTCCGAGCCATGCACCTTTTGCTGCGGAAATCGTTTCGATTTTTTTCTTTTCCTTCTTCACTTGTGCCGATGCCGTCTGTACCCCCGATCCTGCCAGGCACAGCGATATGGCCGCGAGAAACAGAATTGTTTTCATTGTAGTGTCTCCTCTTGCTACGGTTCGATGAAGGTCAATACGCCTATCCTGAAGCATCATTAGACGTTGCATGGCGGCATTTGTTCCCGCATCCATCCTGAGCACGGTCCGCCGGGCCGTCGCCGGGTGCACTGAACGACCGTCACGCAGCGCTCTACAGCGGGAATGCGTGATTTCGTCCTGGGAAGCTACATTGCGATTCACCGATCTCTTGTGCAACCGTTCTGACATCTATCACGTCTAATCCCCTGTATGACGATGACTGCCACTGTCACTGAGACAGGGAAACGATCCCTGCCGAACATGCCCGGCGATGTGCTCGACCGTTGCCGGCAGGGCGATATCGCCGCCTTCGAACAAGTGTACCAACTCTTTAAACGTCCCATGTACTCGCTCGCATACAATTTCCATGGCAACCGATTCGACGCGGAGGACTCCGTCCAGGACGCCTTCATTGCCATGTATCGCGGAATTCACAGCTTCAAGGGCGATTCCGCATTCGGGACCTGGCTCTATCGTATACTCCTGAATGCCTGCATCAACCGCAAGCGCCGCGAGCGGCACTTCGAGGAACACGCGGATTATGCCTCTGAACACATGCACCCCTCCGATCCGGACCGCCCTGATGTCGACGTCATTCTCCGCGACACCTTGCAGCGTGAAATTGCTACGCTTCCGGCCTTGCAACGAGCGGTGTTCCTGCTGTTTGCAACCGAAGGATTCACACACCCCGAGATTGCCGACACGCTGAAGATCCCTGTCGGTACATCGAAGTCGCATTATCATCGGGCGAAGGAAGAGTTAAAGAAAAGATTGTCGAGGTTGGGCATCAAACAGCGGGAGATGCACGGATGAAAGACGATTGGAACAGAAGCGATCTCGATCGAGTAATCGATGACGCAGCCGCGAAGTTGCCGCGCGTGGATCCGCCCGAACACTTGTGGAAACGGATCGAAACGGATCTGCGCGAAGTGCAGAGGCAGGATGGCACCGAGTCCTCGCACACCCCGCGCTGGCTTGGGCTGCGCTTGTTGTTTGCGTCCCGACCCCGGATCGCTCTGGCCGGGTACGCGGTGATTCTTCTGCTTGGTCTCACTGCGGCGGTGTATCTCCTCACATCCCGCCTCGATGTCGCGGAACAGGACATCGCCGCTCCGCTCGAATCGAATCAGTTGATGGAAGAGGCACGCGACGACATCGACCAGGCCATGTTTTTTTATGAACGTGCGATAGAAAAACTCACGGTGCTCGCTGAGCGTAACGAGAAAAACCTCGATCCGGAATATGTCGCGGTGCAGAAGGAAAAAATCGCGTCGCTGCACACCGCGATCACCGAGTGTAAATCTGCATTGGGACAGAACCGCTACCACCCCGATGTGCAGCAGTATCTGCTCACCGCCTATATCGACCTGCAGAACACATTGCAGGAAATGGCCTCGAAGAATCAATCACTGTAGCCGTATAGAGGCGCCATTATGAACACGACATTGATGTTCCGCATCTTTCCACTGCTTTGCCTCATCACCCTGATCTTTTCTCCCTTCGCGTCTGCGCAGAAATTTGAGCGCAAAGTCGAAAAACATTTCGAGGTGCAGGCGAATCCGACTGTGCGCGTCGAAAGCAAGTTCGGCCCCGTTACAATCAAGGGTACTGAGTCGTCGATTGTGGACGTAAAAGTGCATATCACGGTCGAGGATGACGACTATGAAAATGCAAAAGAACGTGCCGAAGACGTCGACGTTGTGATCGACGGATCCCGCAATGAGGTTCGCGTTGAAGTGGATTGGGACGGCTCCCGTTCAAACAGCGGGAAGCAGTCCATGAATGCGAGTATCGTTGTCTCCGTTCCCAAAAGGTCCGTTCTCGATATCGCAAATAAATTCGGCAGCATCACCGTCGCGGATGTTGAAGGTTCGGTGTCGGTGCAGGCGCAATTTGGCTCGATAGAGATAACACGGTGCGCCAATGTGGAGGCGAAGAATTCTTTCGGAAACACCACGCTGGGTTCCATCAAAGGCGCATTCAAGGTCGAAAGCAAAAACGGAAAGGTCCGCGCCTACGATGTTCCTGGCGGAGAAATCTCGAATGCGTTCGGAGCGATAGAAGTATCGGATGCGAGCGGCCCGGTGTCGCTCCTGGGTCGCATGGGCAGCATCACGGCGAAGAATATTCCGGGTGGACGCATACAGAATTCATACGGCAGCACTGCCGTGTCCCTCGTGCGTGATTTCACGGGTGTCATCGAGGCGAAAACGCGTTTTGGGGATGTGGAGAGTGATTATCCGCTCCAGCCCCGCAACAATAATCGGGAAACGCGATATGGACCAACTCCGGAAGATCTCATAGGCCGTGTAGGCAACGGATCGGGGAAGCTGTCCGTGTTGAACGAGTTCGGTGATATTACGATCCGTAAACGCTGAACTCTCTCAGCACCGAGATTTCTTCTCACTTGACCGTGATGAGCCGTTCCAAGGTCGGCTCCAGTCGTGACCCCCGCAGTTCATCGTCTTCGGCTATGATGCGCCCTTCGGGATCAAGAAGTATCTGCCGGGGAATGTTCTGGACACCGAAGACCTCCGACACATAGTCGCCAAAACCGCGTTCCACCATCGCATGCAGCCAGGGCATCGGGTGATGTTTGGCTCGGAAGCGCCGCACGTGCTGGGCGGTCTTGTCAAAGGACAGACTGACGATTTCGAAGTTGTGCCGTTTGAATTTGTCGTACGCACGAGCCAGCTCAGGGATCTCCTCCACGCAGGGCGGGCACCACGTGGCCCAGAAATCCAGCAGAACTGTCTTTCCCCGCAGCGATTCTTTCGAAATGAGCTGCGTGCTATCATCCAGCGACACCAGCGCGAAGTGGGGAGCGGCAGTCTGCGCATCAGCAGGTGATGCCCAATTGGCTGCGATCATCAGGATGATGAATCCCACCCGGTTCGAAAAATAAAGTCGTGAACGCTCCATCGCGAGATTAGATGCCTGGACCAGCCGAATACGCGCTTACTCGATCGCGATCCCAAGATCGTTCGACATGCGCGACAAGCTGGGCTTCAGCGTGATGAACACGGCAATGAGCAACACGGCGATGCCGAGAAACAGCGGCGATGCCGTGATGGTATATCCGGCGAGTGCGATAAGAGTGGGTGCCTCGTACACCGCGTATCTGATGATGTTTAATGTCATATACGCGCGGAGCCGCATCCCTATGTCTTCCTGTTGCCGGATCCGTTCCACGCGCGCAGAAAATAAAACGCTTGTACTGGCAATCGCTCCGAGAGCAACAGTGGCCACGACCACGAGCAGAGTTGTCCGAATCCCAAGCGACACGTCGACACTCCCCGAGGGAATGATGAAATACACGACGGCGCCGAATATGATCTGACCCGTCAGCAGGGCAAAATACACGAGAGAAAGTTGTCGCGCGGCGAGCTGTGGATCGGAGGGGAGCATTGTGTGTGCCATGAGTCGATAGAGGGACGGGTGAGGATGCCGCTACAAGGCGCGATTTCCGGTAATATAATCCCGTAAGTAATGAATCGTAACTGCGCCTTCCTGTAATTGCGATTTCACAAGGTCTCCGATCGAGATCATCCCTGCGATGAGTTCTCCGTCAAGCACGGGCAGATGTCTGATATGGGCCTCTGTAAGGACGGCCATTGAGTGTTCGACCTCGTCATCCGATCGGCCGACAATCAATTCCCGCGTCATTATTTCGGACACAAGGGTCGTATTCACGAGACAGGCATCCCGACGGCACAATCGGAGTACGTCTCGTTCGGTGATGATGCCGACCGGGCTAAGGTTCTCGACGACCAGGAGGGCGCCGATATTATGCTCGACAAGAAGCTCCACGGCTTCTTTGACCGTCTTGTCTGGCGCAACGGAGTGAACGTGTGACCCTTTGGCGCGCAGTATGTTGTGCAGATGCATGACGTGGCTCCTTTCTCGAGGGCGATTGCGGGATGCCGCGCGCTCTGGAACCGGCGCGGTGATGGCGTAAGGTACGGGGCTGAAATCGTCTTACATGGAATGTACAATCTCCCGACTCCAGAGCGCAAGGAAATTCATGGATGATTCTGTTTCGAGTGTGGAAAAGAGTACCTACGGTGAAACAGTCCGCCTTCGTCAGCGTAAGCGGGGCATGATTCATCCACGCACGATCACAACCGCTGTTGCACAATGAAACGACTTGTCCCTTTTCTCGCACTCATGATCCTCGCAGTACCAGCGTTTGCACAGCAGGAAACCTTGTTCGGCGGAGAATTCAGCTCCGGTGGATTCGGCGGCCCTGTCGTAAAGTTTACACCCATCCGTGGAGAGCTCGGCATACTCGTCGGTGGATATGGAGGGTGGCTCATCAATCACCAGTTCATGATCGGTGGTGGAGGATATGGACTCGTGAATAATGTCCGCGCAAGCACCGAGGCGGAAGCTCTGTACGCACGGCCAAACCGACCTCTGTATGTCGAATTCGGATATGGCGGACTCATGCTCGAGTATATCGTTGAACCGTCCAAACTCGTGCACTTCAATGTCCAATGCCTTATCGGAGCGGGCGGCGTCCGCTACCGCGAAGACTGGTACGACGATTTGTTTGATGACAATCCGGACTATTTCCACTCCCGCACGCATGACGCAGTGTTTGTTGCGGAACCAGCGGTGAATGTAGAGGTGAATATGACGACCTGGATGCGCGTCTCGGCTGGTGCGAGCTACCGCTATGTAAATGGTGTTGGAGAATTGGGTGGACTTTCGAACAAGGACTTGAGTAATTTTTCTGGATCGTTGGCGTTGAAATTCGGTCTCTTCTAAACTGTCCGTTTCGCAGTTATGGATTGCAGGGTCGCCCGCGGGTGACCCTGTTTTATTTCTAGTACCTCTTCGCCCACCTTTGAGAGTCCCGAAGCGTCTCTGCCATTTTTCGCCCAAACTGCAATGATCCATCGAACTACTGCGATTTTCTGGCTGCTACTCACACTGTCGGCTGCGGCCCAATGGTATCCGTTCCAACGATACGGGCTCGAACTCGGCCTGAGCGACTCGTCGGTCCTTGCACTTGCACAGGATTCACGCGGTTTTGTCTGGATCGGTACTTCGGGCGGAGGACTACTCCGCTACGATGGGATGGATATTGTTCCGTTCTCGAACCGCCGCACGGCCATTCCACGGACGATCACAGCCGCCTGTACTGCCGGGTCGGAGTTGTATATCGGAACCGACAGCGGCATGAAGGTTCTTCGCCTTCGAGCCGATGCGAAGGATTCTCTTGATGCCCGGGCAACGGCCAAGGCTTCTGTCATTCGGGGACGAATCCATGCTCTTCAAAAAACTCCCGATGGACGGATCCACGTGCGCGCAGAGTCTGGGATGTGGTACATCGATATCAGGAACGGGGTTGTCGTTCGATCGAGAGACTCGCTTGTTTTCACAGTACGCAGGCCTGCCGCAACTTTTACAGGAACGTCGCGAGCCGTTGCACGTGACGGAAGCGGCCGGTTCTGGTATGCGACTGATCGAGGGCTGTTGTGCGAGGACGCAGCACAATCAATGCTCTATGATCCCATGAATGGACTCGACATGACGGACCTGTATTGCGTGCTTGCCGACCGTGAAGGAAGCATATGGTGTGGTGGTGCCGGCGGTTTACGCCGCATATCTCCGGGAAGGACGCAGGTGTTTGCACCGGGCGCCGGTTTGCCGCTCGAGACAGGCACAGTGCTGCGTTCAGCATTCGGACCGGATGGTAGTGTGTGGTTCTGCACCAGCTCGGGCCTGTGGCGATGGAAGGCGGGACGTATTTCTCTCTTCGCTTCTACCGATAGAATCCCCGGCGGAGTTCAACACGTGATCCCGCGCGGGCCCGACCAATTGCTCTTCGGGTCGTGGATGGGCCTTACGCTTATGGATCAGCAACGCTCCTCCACACTGTCACGAGCACAAGGCCTTCCATCAGATACGATCACCGCGCTTCTCGAATCGTCGCGCGGCGGATTCTGGATTGGGACCCCGGAGGGTCTCGTGCGATGGAAAAGTGACACGATGCGGATGCTCACCATTCGCGATGGCCTTCCTTCGAACTTTGTGTCGCATATCGCGGAAGACGCCAGCGGTGATGTGTGGGTTGCAACCCCGAATGGCGCCTGCCTCATTTCACGTGCGGCCAATGAAGAAGTGATCCACTTGAAACAGTTTTCTGGGATAGACATTGTATCCGTGTTTGTGGATCGTCAGAACAATGCCTGGTTCGGAACATCGAACGACGGAGTCTATTCCCTGCGCGTTGACGGTATCCTGCATCTTACCCACCGCGATGGACTTGCCGCCGATCACGTCACCAGCATCACGCAGGACCGGCATGGTACCCTGTACCTCGGCACACCGCGCGGAATATCGGCCCTCCCGGAAGCCAACGTGGAGAGGTATATGCAGACCGACTCATCTCTCTCATGGCATCAACAATCCGTTGTCACAATGCTGCCTTTCCTCAGAATGACAGGCATGTTTCCAGTCGGTACTGCGCAGGACCTCCCGGCGCCCGCCATCATGCGCAACGGCATGTATGGCGCACCCTCAGGACAACTGTTCATCACGACGGCAGACGGGGTTGCTGTATTGTCGCCGCGGGCTCCTGGAAAGCGCGATTCCACTGTCCCGCGTATCATCTTGCATGAAGTACGCATTGGAGATCGAGAGGCGAAACAGACAGGCACACTCGTCCTGGAGCCCGATGAGGAGGTCGTTCGTGTGCATGTTCTGCTTCCTACATACCGAAATCCCGGTCAACGGCGTTTTATCTACAGACTCGAAGGCTTCGAATATGTCTGGCATGAATCGAGCGACGGCCGCATCGTTATATCTGGACTATCCCCGGGGTCCTACCAGTTGGTAATCCGGGCAGGCATTGGTGAGGGCGTGTGGACAGAAGACCTAATCCTTGACATCGAGATGCGGTCCACGCTGTCCGACACCATTCTCTTCAAAGCGCTGGCCCTGTTGCTGGCCGCTGCGCTTGGGTATGCCGCGCGTTCGTCGTTTGTGGCACTGCGCCAACGTCCCCACTGATCGTGGTTGGTCAGTGCTGACGATGGGCGGCTACGTTGTTAGCTGATTGTAGAGTTCCTGATAACGGGCACTCATGCGCGCCGCACTGTATTCTCCGACCACTCGATCACGTGCGGCAATTCTAATCTGTTCGGAATCACCGGTCATGGCGGCGTGTATTGCCGCTGCACAGGAATCAATGTCGGATGTTCGAAACAGACGGGCGGCAGTCGATGATCCGGCGGCCTCGCGATGCGGACCAATATCGGAGAGGACGACGGGGAGGCCGCATGCAAAGGCCTCCAAAACCGCCATGGGCAGTCCTTCGGCAAGGGATGCCGAAATGTATGCGTCGGACGCACGCAGCCATTCACGCACATCCTCTCTGAATCCAGGCATTCGAATTGCGGCATTCCTCGCCCTGCTCTCACACTCCCCTCGCAGCGGACCGTCGCCCAGCACGACGAGGTATGTGTCGGGTTCATGAAGGCGAAGAAACGCCTCGATGATTGTGAGCGGATCTTTGCGCGTGATGAGCGGCGCAGCGGTCACATACACGAACGCCTCGGCCGGCAAGCCGAGGGATGTGCGGAGGGCAGCACGCTCTGATTTCGAGGCGGGAGTGAACTCGTCCGTATTGATGCCGTTTTGAATCACGCGGACGTTCAGCCCGTGTTCAGCGGCGATTGTGCGGCCGATCGATTCTGACACCGCAACAGGTGCGGCGATTCGACGGAATGCCCGTACATGAGCGCGGGCCATCAGACCACCCTGAAACGCTCCATACATCCGGGGGTAATCTTCAGAGGGAATGTTGTGTATGGTGCAGCAATGAGCCGCTCCGGTGTCGAAACGCGTCAGTGCGATGTCCGCGCGAAATCCGTGTGAATGCACAATGTGCGGATCCAACGATCGAATCGCGTTCGCGAGGGCGGTGCCGCCTGTGAAGAACCAGGCAGCTCGCGACTGGGACAGGCACGCAACCGGAATGCCGCGGCCTTCGAACCAGCCCCTCATGCTCCGTGGGGGTTCATCCGAGAGAGTCAGAATTGTCGGAGAGTACGTTCCGAGATCGAGATGTGCCGTCAGTTGCGAGAGCATCTGCACGGGCCCGCTTCGCTCAAGCGTGGATAGAACGTATAGAATTCGCCGCGGTGATTTCATTCGGTTTGAGAAGTTCCGGGATTGATGCGATTTCAGTCCTGCGTACGTTCATCAAGCCGCCAACGGCTGTTCCTCGCATCGGGCACCCTGCTCGTAATATCGAAGATGGCTCCATCCAGCCAAAGAAATTCTCCTCCCGCATCGAAGACCCCCCGTCCTTTTTCATACACCCAGCGTATTGACCCGTCGCGGTGTTTGATCCTGTATTCGATGGTGTACGCACGTTGTTCCCGCAGACCCGCCTGCACGGCATCGACCACAAGAATGATGTCGTCATGGTGAATGATGCTGGAAAATGTTCTGACGGCGTTCTCGATAAAGTCCGACGCGGGGTATCCGCTCAGTTCCTCGATTTGATCGCTCATAAACAGCATCGTCCATGCCGCATCGTTGGCGCAGCGGTATACGACTCCGGGTATGTTGCTTATCAATGTGCGATAACGCTCCTCATTCGCCTTGCATGCGTTTTGCATCACGATCTGTTCGGCTACGCGTGCCTCGAGTGTGCGCCGTGTCACCTCAAGATTGTGCTCCGCTTCCTCGAGAAGGCGCTGCAGTTTCTGATTCGCGTCGGTCAGCGCGAGAATCCTTTTGCGCAAGACCTCGGGTGCATCCTCATCGGACCGCGCGTTGTGGCTGGGCTCGCTCATTATTTCCCTTTTCGGCAGCTTTGTTTGTCGAAATTCGGGTCCTTCCCGCATTTTCAGAAAATACACACGAAGTGCCGACACAGTCAATGTCCGAGTACACGCATCAGGCGTGCTTCCTCTTCTCCCCCCATGTATATTCCCTGCATCTCTCGCGCAACTCTCCCGGCACCGCTCCGTACTGCTCCCTTTCATCCAAAACACAATGGTTTCATCGTTCAGAGTGCTGATTGTATCTCGAGAACTGACATGCATTCGTCTCGGCACGTTGCTTTGTCTGGTCCTCCTGTCCACCACGCGCCTCGAGGCCCAGCGTCCGCTGGCCATTCGAGATCCCAGGGTGCGGGATGTTCTCGAGGCCGCCGACGCGCGGGATGTGTTTCGTGTGCTCTCATTCATCGGGAAAGGTGACGCAGCCGAAGAGCGTGCAATACTTGCTCTCGGAAGTGTTCAGGCGGATACTGCGCTCACAGCGGTGATCGCAATGCTGGATGCCGGGAAGCCGAACATCCGCCGCGCGGCGGCGTTTGCCGCGGGGCAAATCCTGCGGATGAAGCCCGGCTCGCCCTATGAACGAGCCGTGTTCGCGCATCTCCGCAATGAAAAGGATCCAAATGTTCTGGATGCACTATGGGACGCGTTTGGTAATTGTGCGACGGCTTCGATGCTCGACAGTATCACACTGGTGCCGGTTGCGGACCTGCGTGCGCGCTGCGCACGTGCCCGTTGTATTGCACGCTTTGCAATTCGTGGTGTCAGATCCCGCGGTGGAACCGATCTGCTGGCGTCAGATCTTCGACAGTCTCGGCCTGACCAAGCGGCGGAAGAATTACGCAGCACGGCCATGTTCGCTTTCATGCGTATCGCCGACAGCGCGCTCCTTGTGCCGCAAACCGACCTCATACGCGACGGACTCGCCTCATCAAACGCGGATGAAAGGATGTACGCGGTGATTGCCGCAGGCCGCACACGAGCAACATCGCTCAACGATTCTGTGATCGCGCGTGTCACGGATCCCGATTGGCGCGTACGTGTGAACACTGCACGCGGTCTCGCTCTGATGGCTGCGGTGCCGGAGCATCGAAAAGCCGACACGCGTGCGCTGATGGTATTGCTGCGTGATCATCATACGCAGGTTGTGAAGGCGGCCATGCAGGCGATCACGAGTCTTCCCTCGACGGACCAGCGTGTCGTGCTCGCGGTGAAGAAGCTCATGGATACTAGCGCTTCGGCGGACGTTCGCGACGAGGCGTGCCGTACGCTGGCAAGTATCACTCCCGAATTTTCAATCGAGCTGCTGATCGGAATCTCGCGTACACCGCGTTTCACTGCAGCCGTTTTGCAGTCCGCAGGTATCGCGGTCTCGAAGGGTGCCCGCAATTACTCCCCCCTCCTCAATTGGTTGCATGAAAGCCTTTCTTCCACCGACGCGTTGCGTGCATCGGCGGCAGTCGGTGCGTGGTCGGCATGCTGGCGTATTCACAGGTCATCCTCTCCTGCATTACGCGACAGTCTCGACGAGATGTTCGAACACGGCCTTCTCGATGCGCTTGAGTTCCACGGCTCTGGTGCGAAGAATTCTGGGGCAGTGCAATCGATCGTGGAAACGCTCTGTGATTCCCTCTGTGCTTCGCCCTCGTACGCCAAGCCGGTGATGCGTGCGCTCAAGAGATTTTCATCTCGTGACGATGTCGAAACCGTAACTGTTCTGGTGGATGCTTTCGGGAAACTGGCGGATTCGACACTGGCACTCACACTCGAGCCTTGGATGCGTGACGAGAATTTGGCTGTGCGTGCTGCAGTGCAGAAAGTGTTCCGCCAACATGGGATACGTTTCCCTGCATCGGCGCAGGCAACCCGAAGCTCACAGCCGCCACGCGGAGGGTGGAAACGGCTCGTGGATTTTGCAGAATCACGAGTACGCATTCGCACCACTCGGGGCGACATTCGCGCGGTCCTCTATCCAGACGATGCGCCCTATACTGTCGCGGCATTCCTTGATCTCGTGCGCGCGGGATTCTACAACGGCCTGACATTCCACCGTGTGGTGCCCAACTTCGTCGTCCAAGGAGGTGATCCACGCGGCGATGGTACGGGCGGCCCCCCATTCACTCTGCGATCGGAATGGAGTCCGCGCTCATTCAGCCGCGGCATACTGGGTATAGCATCCTCCGGGAAAGACACCGAAGGATCACAATTTTTTATCATGCACTCTGCCGCGCCGCATCTCGATGGAAGGTATACGGTATTCGGGCAGGTTGTTGAAGGCATGAACGTTGCGGATCTGCTCGAAGTGGGGGACCGCATTCTGTCCGTTACCATCGAAAGCGCCTCCAGATGACGGACATCTCACGATAAAATACGCTTCTTGAATACTGCGGACGAGTCGTTTCTTTTCCGGACCTCACCGCATCGGCACCCATCTTCCTAAAAAAGGAGTATCCCATGAGGCATCGACTGCTTCTGTTCTTCCTGCTCGCCGGCGCGGTCGCACACGCCCAGGATTTGCGGATCGCGGTTCCGTACCAGCGATTTGTTCTGCCGAACGGACTCAATGTGATCCTGCATGAAGATCATAGTCTGCCCGTCGTCACAGTCAATCTGCACTTCAACGTTGGATCCGGCAACGAGAAACCCGGACGCACAGGTTTTGCCCATTTGTTTGAACATCTCATGTTCGAGGGTTCAAAGAATGTGCCTGAAGGAAAATTCGATGAGTGGCTTGAAGCCGTGGGCGGCGACAATAACGGCTCCACCAATCCGGATCGGACGAATTATTGGGAAAACGTACCGAGTAATGCGCTCGAGCTGCCTCTCTTCCTCGATTCCGATCGAATGGGTTTCCTTGTTGACGCGATGACGAAAGAAAAAGTGGACGGCCAGCGGGACGTGGTAAAAAACGAACGCCGGCAATCTTACGAGAACGCGCCGTATGGTATGGCTTCCCTTGCACTCGCCGAAAATCTGTATCCTGCAAAACATCCGTACTCTTGGCCGACAATCGGTTCAATGGCCGACCTTTCTGCGGCATCGTTTGAAGATGTCGTGGAATTTTTCCGCCTGTATTATGCTCCCAATAACGCCTCGCTCTCCATTGCCGGCGATATCACGTTACGCGATACGCGAGTGCTTGTCGAAAAATGGTTCGGAGGAATTCCGAAGGGCCGACCCGTCCCTCCCATCGATGCCCCGCCGGCGGTCCTGACTGAAGAGAAGAGAGTCGTTCTCGAGGACAAGGTGTCGCTCCCGCGGCTGTACATCGCCTGGCTTACACCCGCAGTCTTTTCACCCGGTGATGCGGAGATGGATCTCCTCAGCAACATCCTCGCGGGTGGAAAAAACGCTCGTCTGTACAAAAAACTCGTGTACGACCTCCAAGTCGCGCAAGATGTCTCCGCTACGCAGGGTTCAGCGTCCCTAGGATCCGATTTCACGATTACAGTGACCGCGCGTGAAGGGCATACCCTCTCCGAGATCGAGTCGCTCCTGCAGGAGGAACTGGAAAAGCTGAAACAGGAACCCCCAACACAACGTGAATTGCAGCGCGCAATCAACCAATACGAGGTGTCCTTCCTTTCCCGCCTCGAGAGAATCGGCGGTTTCGGCGGAAAGGCGGACCTTCTCAACCACTACTACTGGCGCACCGGGAATCCGGACTATTTCCACGAGGATCTTGCACGCTATAAGGCCATTGGCGTGGAGGATCTGAGTGCCGCCGCCAGAACATGGTTGCGTGACGATGCACGTGTTGTGCTGAGTATTGTCCCGAAGGGAAAAACAGAGCTTGCCGCAATAAAGCAGGGAGGGAAATAACATGTACACACGAAGGTTGAACCATTCTGTTATTCCTCTAGCATTCGTTCTTGTGATTTGGGCTGCGCTCCCCGTCGCCGCTCAAGTGGCAGACCGCGGGGCACCTCCAAAAATCGGAGCGGTCCGTCCTTTGAATCTCCCCGCGCTCCAGTCGCTCACCCTCGGAAACGGGATCCCCGTCTCGGTGATGGAGAGACACAGTGCACCGCTTGTAGAGCTCCATCTCATGTATCGTTGCGGAACGGCAGACGATCCGGACTCGAAGCCGGGTCTGGCTTCATTGACAGCGGCAATGATGATGGAGGGCGCTGGAGCACGCTCCGCACTCGATCTCGCCGATGCGATTGACTTTCTCGGCGCGCGCATCTCGGTCGATGCGTCGCACCACACTACGACGGTTTCGCTCTTTACGCCCGTGAGCCGTCTTGATGACGCCCTTGCCCTCCTCGCGGATATTGCCCTGCGCCCCACGTTTCCTTCTGCGGAGCTCGAACGTATGCGGGCTGAACGGCTCACTGCAATGAAGCAGTGGAAGGACCAGCCGCGGACCATCGCATCGGTGTATTGCAACAGACGTGTGTATGGTGATGCTCATCCATACGGACGGCCTGGGATCGGAAATCCGAAGTCTCTGGCGGCCATGCGTGTGGAGGACATTCGCGCTTTCCATGCACAATACATCAACACGGCGAATCTGAATATTATCGTCGCTGGAGACGTCGCCTCATCGGCTCTGCTCTCCCGCCTTGAAACGTATTTCGGAAAGCTTTCCAAAGGGCCGGGGTCGACGCCTGCGTTGCCTACTGTTCAGCAAGTGAAGCAGCGACGCATTGTAATTGTCGATAAACCTGGTGCTGCCCAATCCGAAATCCGCATCGTGCGCGTCGGTCCGGTTCGCGCTACGCCGGACTATTATGCACTGATGGTGATGAATACCCTTCTCGGTGGATCGTTCAGCTCGCGTTTGAACCAGAACCTTCGCGAGAAAAACGGATACACGTACGGTGCCCGATCTTCATTTGCGTTTCGGAAGGGACCGGGTCCGTTTATTGCAGGTGCCGGAGTCCAGACTGCTGTCACCGATAAGGCGCTCGCAGAGTTCATGAATGAACTCCGTGCCATTCGAGAACCGGCATCGGAAGAGGAAATTCTCCGCGCCAAAAACTATGTTGCATATGGCTATCCTCAGAATTTTGAAACAGTAGGTGGGATCGCGGGCGAGGTGGAGGAATTGGTGGAGCACGGTCTTCCGTCCAACTATTTCTCGACTTTTGTCCCCTCCATCCTGGCTGTTACTGCCGACGATGTGAGGCGTGTCGCGGCTCAGTACGTCGACCCGGACGCAATAGAAATCATCATCGTGGGTGACCGCAAGGAAATCGAATATGGAGTGCGAGCTCTGAAACTGGGCGATGTCAAGGTTATCAGTGTCGAGGATGCTCTCGGATACGAGTGACCCACCCAGTCCATAAATGTGCGGGACTGAAAGGAAGAACAGGAAGCGCCGCTCGTAAAGCGGCGCTTTTCTTTTGCGAAGTATGTAGATTCGAGCGAATCACATTGTTCATGGTATCATCCATCGTTTCCGTATTTCGTCCCCCGTTCGAACGGATCACCCTTCTCCTGGCGGCCGTCTGCCTTCTGATGCCGGGAAGCGGGGGAGTATTCCTCGTCATTTCGGCTGCGGGATTGTTGATCTATTACATTGCCCGTCACAGACGACGTGGCGTTGCGACGACCGGTGGTCCGGTGAACCCTCCGTTGGTGCTGTATTCCTGCGTCCTGCTTCCCCTCGGATGCGTGACGTCGCCCCTCGAGGTTGAGACTGTGTGCCGAAGTGCGCTTGTGCAGTGGTGCTGCATCGCGGTGTTCTGCGTTCTTGCGGAACCTCCCGCTGCCCATTCCCGCATCGATCGCAATACGACACGTACAGCGATGATTGCTGCGTCAGGCCTCGCCGGGGTGTGCGGAATATTCGGCGTCCTGATGATGAAACAGGCGGTGAAATTTTCATTCCTTGCGCCCGTTCTCGCACAGCTCCAGAGCGCCGGCGCTGCGTCCGACGGATTTTCCCCCGGCCATGTCGCACTCGTCACCGCGGTCGGTGTGCCGATGGCAACACTCGGGGCACTCGACATGTGGCGAACAGGCGCGTGGCGACAACCTGTTGTAGGTGCAGGCCTCATGAGCCTCCCTTTTATCCTTGTAAGCGTGACCCTGATAACGCAATCACGAAGCGCTCTCATCGCAACAGCGGTCGGATTGTCTGTTGCATTATGGCTCGGGGGTAGGGAGGGTAGAATCGTCCTGGGAGGCCTGATCCTCACGTGTATGGGCTTGGTGTTTGCCGTCGGCCCCGATTCCACTTTGGATGCTTTTATTTTCGCGGGGAAATCAACCGGATTTTCCGCCGAAACAGTATTTACATCCCGAACGGAGTTGTGGACTCGTGCCCTGTTTGCGATTCGGGATTTTCCGCTCACAGGGCTGGGGCCTGATTCGTTCGCCGCCGTAATTCGGCTCTACCCACTCAGCAGTGGCGTCGCTCTGGTGACGGCGCACGCGCACAACCAGGTGCTTCAACTCATCACCGAAATCGGAGTCTTGGCTCCCTTTTTGATGGGCTGGATCGCAATTGCGGTACTCCGTCCACTGTCCCGGTCGCGGACCGGTCCATCCGTCGATTTTCTCAGAGCGGGCATTCTCGGATCCTGTGTTGCCTTCGTTGCGGTCTCTGCAACGGAGGCGATCCCGGCTGGATCCTGGATGCAACTGGTGCCGTGGGTAACTCTCGGTTTAGCCGCGAGACACGGCGCAACGCATCTCGAAAGTACGAACGTGACAAAACGACGGCATCATCGTGTACTTGTAATGGTCGTTGTATCGCTGCTACTCGCGGACGTTATCCTTCCCCGCTATTCTCCCCTGGCCGGCATCTTCAGGGCAAACCTCCACGCGCTGCGTTATGCTCGGGCCGTCCTCTCGGGCACTCCGCCTCCACTTTTCGAAGGACCCGCGACAGGCGAATGGCTCCGCGGTCTTGCCTACCACCATCTGAAGGATCCCCTCAGGCGCGACTCTTCCTGGCATAATGTGCTTGCTACGGATTCGAGATATATTCTGCTCGTTCGTCAGGCAGCTCCTGAGAACCGAGGGCTATCGGACTGGGCTCTTCAGACGCATCCCGCGTCTGCCCGGGCCTGCTTCTGGGCGGCGGCCTTGCGTGCACGCGAAGACACGGCAGCCGCCATTAGGCTGTATAGACGCGGTCTCGCCGTGGATGCAAACGCGGCGCTCGAATGGCGGGCGCTCGGTGACCTGCTCAAGGACCACGATCCCCGTGCCGCAATCTGGGCCTATTTGGAATCGTGTCGGCGCGGAGACCCCGGTGCAAACGGGTGCCTGCTTGCGGGAATAACAGCCGAGAAACTCGGTGAATACCGCGACGCGGTGCGCTACTACCGTATGTCGCGCTGGCGCGGCGCTCATACACTCGCCGATTCGCTCGAACGGCGCATGGCCCAGCGTTGAACGTTCCCCGGTCACGGAGTTGACGATTATCTCAGGCCGGGTTCTGGTGCTTGCGACCCCGTTGCACGGTGAGACGCCGTCCGGATGTACGTTCCGGGGCTTCAGGCCAAATTTGAATACGTTCGGCCTCTTCCTAGTTTCCCACTTCACATCCGCTCAGGACCTCGCAGATTTCCATGGCACGACGCATTAAAAAACAATCCTCGAAGGCGGGACTCGCGCCCGGCACTCTTGTCTACGTCGGCGATCCGCGCGCGACCACAAGTACCGCGGAACGTATCACCTACGATCCAGACCGTTATGAGAGCCGTCGGCTTACCATCGCGGAATGTGGACTGCGTGGCGCCACGGACGGGAAAATCGAATGGACGAATGTCGAGGGTATTCACGAGGTGTCCCTGCTCGAACGACTCGGTCAGACGTACGGTCTTCATTTGCTGACAATGGAAGACATCGTCAATTCAGACCAACGACTCAAAATTGAGGACTACACGAGCTACCTTTTTCTCGTTGTGAAAATGCTCCGCATTGATCCGCGAAGCATGGAGATTCTTCCTGAGCAAGTCAGCATCGTCCTTGGTCGCGACTATGTGCTTTCCTTCCAAGAGGGTGCAGCCGGGGATGTTTTTGACACCGTGCGCGAACGATTGAAGAATCCGCAGTCCAAAGTGCGGGCCAATGGAGCAGATCATCTCTGCTACGCCCTTCTCGACGCCGTGGTGGACAACTACTACATCATTCTCGAAACGGTCGGCGAACGAATTGAGGAACTCGATGAGGAGCTGCTCGCTGTTCCCACGCCTGGCACTCTCAGCGCAATACACAAACTCAAGCGCGAGTTGATTTATCTCCGCAAGTCGGTTTGGCCGATGCGAGAGGTTCTTGCGATTCTTCAGCGGGGCGATTCACCACTCGTCTCTCAGGGAACCCAACTGTACCTTCGCGACGTGTATGATCACACCGTTCAGGTGATCGACACGCTCGAGACGTACCGCGACATGTTGTCAGCAATGACCGAAATCTACATGTCGTCGATGAGCAATCGTCTGAACGAAATCATGAAGGTTCTCACCATCATCACAACCGTGTTTATTCCCTTGTCGTTTATTGCGGGTGTGTACGGGATGAATTTCACGCATATGCCGGAAATCCAATGGCCGTGGGGGTATGCGTTTGCGTGGTCGCTGATGCTTGCTGTCGCTGCCGGGATGCTCGTGTACTTCAGAAGGAAGAAGTGGTTGTGAGATACTACCATTTTCTGGGAATCGCCGGCACGGCGATGGCGTCCGTTGCAGCGGCACTCGCGGCTCGCGGCGAGTCGGTCGGCGGATCGGACGCAGCCGTGTACCCTCCAATGAACGAGTTCCTTTCGGAGCGGGGGATAGAATACAGGGACGGGTATGCCGCGGGCAACATCGACGATGCGATACAGCGGGCGAAGGAGCTACATGCGGACCCTCTCTTTGTGATTGGGAACGCAATAAGCCGAGGGAATCCCGAAGTAGAGAACATTCTTAACAACAAGCTCGCATACACCTCTCTTGCGGCGCTTGTCGGAGCCGAGCTTATTCACGGCCGCACCTCTCTCGTCGTTTCCGGAACCCACGGAAAAACGACCACCGCGTCCCTCGCTGCCTGGGTGTTGGAGACCGACGGGCACAGTCCGGGATTTCTTATCGGCGGCATCACGAATAATTTCGGAGAGGGATGCCGCTGTGCCGCCACGGATGGAGTTTTTGTGAGCGAAGGCGATGAATACGATACGGCGTTTTTCGACAAGCGATCCAAGTTCGTTCACTACCGCCCCGACCTGTTGATCGTCAACAATATCGAGTTTGATCACGCGGACATTTTTTCCTCCATCGACGATGTTGTCCGCTCTTTCCGGCAGGTTGTCACCCTCGTACCCTCAAACGGGCTGATTCTATTCAACGGTGACGACGAGAGGTGCCATGCGCTTGCTTCAACATCTCATACACCGGTCGAATTTTTCGGCATCGGTGAGCAGAACGATTGGCGGGCCGTCGATGTCGCTCACGATGGTGATGGTATGCGCTTCGTCGCACTGCACCGCACGGTCTCGCAACTCTCGTCACAGGAGTTTCGAATTCCACTCTCGGGAGCATTTAATGTGCGCAATGCGCTTGGGGTGGTCGCTGCCGCACGTCGTCTCGGCGTGTCGATGCACGAAATTCAGCACGCGTTCGAAACGTTCCGCGGGGTGCGCCGACGCATGGAGATTGTGGCGGAACAGAACGGCATAATCGTCATCGATGATTTCGCCCACCATCCTACGGCGGTGCGTGAAACACTCACCGCGCTCAGAGCCCGCTACGCTGAACGACGACTTTGGGCGCTGTTTGAACCGCGATCCAACACGACGACGAGGAATATATTCCAGCAGGAGCTGGCCGAGGCGTTTGATGCCGCGGATGAAGTGGTCATCGGCAGCGTGAACAGGCCCGAGAGATATTCACCCGCTGAAATTCTGGATGTGCAGCGACTCCTCGCGGATATCCGAAAACGTGGTCCACGCGCGCGCGCGGTCGCGGATGCCGAAGAAATGGTCGCACTCGCGCGCACAGAAACACGCCCGGGTGATGTTGTCGTGTTCCTCAGCAATGGATCACTTGGAGCTGCGGCAAGAAAAGTGCTGTCGAATCCGTAGATTCTTGCTATGAGTCATATTCGGATCGGCCGATGGATTTCCGTATTGGACGGGAACGCACAGATCGCGGTACTTGCTGCGATTGTTGCAGTCCTCCTTATGTCCTGTCAACGCGACGAACTTCTTCCCGACATGCCCGATTCTGTCCCGCCGCTTCCGCCCGCAGGGGTGCTGGTCGAAAGTGCGCATGACGGGTACAGCTTCATCGGCTGGCTTCGAAACACCGAGCACGACTTGGAAAAGTACATCGTGTATCGCGCAGTGTCGGTGACGGGACCGTTCTCCATCACCGACACGTCGCTGCGCAACTTCTGGATCGATGCATCCTGCGCATACGATACCACATACTTCTACTACGTGTGCGCTGTCGACAGAAGTGGTAACCGAAGCGATCCGTCCGACACCGTCTCAGCGCTCTCGCGTAATATCAACGATCCTGAGCCTGCCGCATACCTTCACGCGAATGGTGAAAACAATGGCGCCTCGCGCCGGATCAGACTCGTCTGGCCGCTCCCTCGCGATTTCGATGTCACTTTGTATCGGATCTATCGGGCAGAGAACTCTGTCCCCATCCCGGACGCGGCCTTTCTCCGCGACAGCGTTGAAGGAACTATGTACGAGGATACCGCTGTCGCGGTCGGTATCACATACTACTATCGACTCGTGACTGTGGACAAGGGTGGGCGGACGAGCATCCCGTCCGAATATGCCTCCGACCTTGTCACTGCACAGCCGCCGCTTCTTGCACCCGCCGATCGCGCGATACTCGATGCGTATCCTGTTTTCGAATGGCGCGCGGTGGCAGGTGCGGCTGAATATGAGATACGCGTGTCCGAATCTCCCGCCGCCGCTCCCGTGTGGACCACACGCGTGCGGTATACGGGCGCCGACACGCTCAGGATTGTCTATGACGGACCCTCCTTGTATCAGGCGCGTGCGTACCATTGGACGGTCGCAACCGCCACATCTATTGGGGGCACGGTGAACGCCGTCTCTTCCCCGCGTATTTTTCAACTCTTCTGATCGTGTATGATAACGATTCATTCGCTGGGCAAATCGTACGGGGACAAACGCGCTCTCAACGGAATCAGCTTTGAGATCCGCAAAGGGGAGATTTGTGGTTATATCGGCCCGAATGGAGCAGGAAAAAGCACGACGGTGAAAATTTTAACCGGTATTCTGAAGCCGGACTCCGGCTCCGCGACGGTTGGGTCCATCGATGTGGTCAAGGATCCGGATGCGGTGAAACCGCTGCTCGGCTATGTTCCTGAAACGGGCTCCGTGTTCGAATCGCTCACTCCCTCGGAGTATCTGCTGTTCGCCGGTCGAATGCACGGGATGTCTGACGGGCTCATACGCAAGCGCAGCGCTCTTCTTCTCGAGTACTTTGGCCTGCGTGATGCTTCCGCGTCAATCATGACCACCTTTTCGAAAGGCATGCGCCAGAAGGTGATTATCGCCACAGCACTCCTGCATAATCCCCCGGTGTATTTTTTTGATGAACCGCTCGATGGACTTGATGCACATTCAACGGTTCTTTTCAAGGAGTTGATCCACCACCTCGCGCGGCGCGGAGGGACTATCCTGTATTGCTCCCACCTCCTCGATATCGTTGAACGTGTCTGCCATCGTATCATTATCCTCAAGAATGGCACCATCGTCGCCCAAGGAAACATTGAGCAACTGCGCGAGCTGACACAGCAGGATACACTGGAAGAGGCCTTCGGAATCCTGACTGAATCCGAGGAGGTTGAGGAAAAGACGGTTCGACTTCTCGACAATCTCGCAGCCGCGGGAGGGTGATGCGCCGCGGCTCGGTGCATACTGTGTGCGCCGTCCTGTACGCCTCCGCGTGCATCTTCGGTCACAGAGCGGCGGCGCAAAATACAGCGGTGGATTCTCTGCCACAGCAGCGGTTTGTGCGACTGGGTTTTGAACGTATCGTGAACACTTTTTCGTGGGATGGGTCCGCACGGTACGAGTTTGGCGGACCGTCGTGGCGAAGCAGTATCGCGGACCGATCACAGCGCACGCTGCAGAGATCCGATCGTGATCATGTCAAAGACGAACACTCTTTCCGCCTCGACGTCTCAGTCGATGCGATGAGAGGCATCGAATCGTTCGGCCGTTTTTCATCATACCTGTTTACCGACAATCGCTCCCCCGGTCTGAACGATTTGTCGAATTACAAGGCACAAGGAGGACTTTCCTGGAAGCCGTTTTCAGAATTGACTGTCGCGCCCTTTATAGGATACGGCTTCGAAAACCAGCAAGGCGTCCTCGATCAGGGTCCGTCCTGGGGGGGCAGCGTACTCGTTCGTGGTCTGCGATTCGGAGACAGTTTTGCGTCGGGCGAGGTCTACGCCTCTGGAGAAGACTTCTCGCCTCGCACCCAACAGGAATATCGCCTTTCGGGAGACCTGTCATCTGTCTTTGCGGAATCAGCCCGCAACACGGGAAACATTGGAGTTCGTCGCACGCACCGCGATTTCTATCTTCCGCTCTCCGATTCAATTTCTGTGCATCCGATGGAAAGCCGGACAGAGTTTTCGATTTTTCTCAACGACCGACTCGAATACGCCATCTCACGCGGTATCATGCTGGCGGCGGCCGTGGATGCTTCTCAGCGCAGCATTGGGAAAAGGCAGGCGGGGACAGTGCAATCAACAGCTCCAGGATTTAACACCGACATTGAAGAGTTCCGACTCAACGGCTCCGCAGCATTGCGCCTTCGGTTCGACGGAACGTCGGCTGATATGCGGCTTGATGTAAACGAACGGAACGAATACCACTCTCTTGAACGACCATCCGAAATCAGCGATATCACATATGCCCGACAGGTCCGGCTCGAAGAGCAAAAGAACAACACGATCTCGCAAACACAGATCGCTGCCTCCATCTCTCAGCGACTTGGCATAAACGATACGCTCTCCCTGGCAGCATCTGCAGTGAAACTCGTGTACAACACTCCGAGTCTCTCGAACCACGACGATCGCGACGAGCTGTTTCTGCTCGCTGCCGGCCGATGGTCTCACCGGTTTTCTCCTTGGCTCCTTGCCTCTCTCGGAATCGATGCCCAGTTACGCCATACGGTTTTTGTATCAGGTGAGCGAAGTGCGAACAACACATGGAATCGGGTGCTGCGACTCTCGCCCGAGGTGGAGTATCGTATTGGTTCACATTTCGTGAGCCGCAATCGCGGAGAGGTTACTGCCAACTACACCATCTATGACTTCGAGTCGCTCATTCCGTCACTTCGTAGTTTTTCTTTGCGGCAGGTTTCTTTCTCCGACTCCAGCTCGCTCAGGTTAGGCATCACCAGCGCGTTGAGTTTTGAATTGTTCGCTCGGTCGTACGAACAGGGGGAATTTCGATGGGCGGCTTTCACGGTGCGACCGCTTGTCCGCGTCGATGAGTACGCATGCGTGCTCGCGCTTGTGCACGATACCGAATCGGGCGTCGTCAGTGCCGGGTTCAGGGTGTTCCGACAAATCCGGTATCGCTATCGTGGTCTCGAACTCGGGGAGGAGGCACGTTTGATTCACTATGGCCCATTGTTCCGCGCGATGATTCAACTCACAAATCGGACGAGCATTCATGCGGACGGGTGGTATCAGGTTATGTCGGCGCTCGGAACCGCCGCCAAGGCCACGCCAAACCTTTCCATGCGTCTGGTGTGGAATCTGTAGCCGGGATTTTCTAACTTGATGGTGAAACCACTGTTCATCCATGCCCCAGAATCGGAACCGTGTGCCACTGACGAAATCAATCAGGATATCCAGCATCCGGAGCAACATCCGGCTCATCGAAGATTTTCTCCTTCAGATACACGAAGAAGTGCGTTTCGAGTCATCGATCCTTGATCGTATCATGATCTCTGTTACAGAGGCCGTAAACAACGGGATCATACACGGAAACAAGGCGGATCCCGCCAAGTACGTTGATCTGAGCTGTAACTGTTTCGATGACCACGTAGAGTTTATCGTGCGCGACGAAGGACCGGGTTTCGCACCGGAAGATATTCCAGACCCGCGTGCGGAACAGAACCTCCTGAAGGAAGGTGGGCGTGGCATCCTCATCATTGAAGCGATGATGGACAAAGTGGAATACCGGCGTAACGATGCCGGCATGGCCCTTGTGTTGAGTGTGAATCTTCAGGCCCAGTAAGTAACCCGTGCCACGGCGTCTAATTGTTCAACTGTGCGCCGCGCTGTTACTCCTGTGTGCGGTTGTGCCGGATGAAACCCATGCCCAGCGAGCTGCCGGCGAAACCGCCGACATCGATCCGCTGTTCCTCATCGACGGATCCATGGCGGGCATACTCCCAACGACTTCCGGGTCCATCGAAGGGAATCTCTACCCGAACGGAGGTCTTTTGGCGAGTTTTGTGTACGGACTGAGGAAAAACCTCAACGTAGGAATCTCCTTCGGCGGTACAAACGTCATTGGATCCGGCTCCATCAAGTGGAACTCTCTTCCGGGAATCATGCTCCGGTACCGTGTCTTTGAGGAGAATGACATCTATCCTGCCATCGTCGCAGGTTTCGACACGCAGGGACGTGACGGCTACATTAAAACCGAGAAACAGTATTCCATCAAGAGCCCGGGATTATTTGTTTGCGCAAGTAAAAATTACTCATTCATGGGCTCGGTCAGTTTTCACGGCGGTTTGAATTACACACTCGAACGAGCCGACAAGGATTACAGCCCCAACCTCTATGTGGGTGCTGAAAAAACGATCGGACCCATTGTGTCGGTGCTCGGCGAATACAACTTTTGTTTCGACAACGATAAGGATGCGAAGGGATTTTGGAATGGAAACCTGAATCTGGGAATCAGGATTGCAACAAAGATCGGATTTAACATCGACCTTGTTGTCAAAAACCTTCTTGAAACCAACGTGTATTACCCTTCGTCGATACGGGAACTGAAGATACAGTACGTCCGGTACATATGACAGTGTGTGGAATTGTGGAAGCACTGTCTACTCGTTTGGTCGGTGCCTTCCTCGACCGTGGGTTACGATTCCGCATCTGGGGTCAATTTCGGACTTCTTCGGTTGCTGACAGATCGGTATGATTTTTGGACGATGAATTGAGAGTACAACTTGCAGAGGTATGTCATGAAACGGCGAATCTTACTTGTAGCGACCTTCCTTGGCCTTGTGGTCGTCTCATTCGGTGTGACCGGTTGTTACACGCAGCTTGTGGTCCGTGACGATGATCGTGGCGATTATCGCCGGGTCGAGTACCCCGATTACGCCGAAACGGAGACCGATTCCGATGGCACGGTGATTAACAACTACTACTACGGCCACCCTCGGTCAAGCACGTACTTCAACTACTACTACCCGACTCGGTGGAGCTACATGTGGTCGTTCTACTATGATCCGTGGTGCGATTGGTACTCACCGTGGGGCACGTACTGGGATCCGTGGTACTCCCCGTACTATGGCGGCCTGTACGGTTATCCGATGTACTACTCGGGCTATTACTATGGTCCGCACCACTGGTACTCGAATAGGCCGTATGTCGTGTACAATGACGGGCGCCCAAGAACTTTCGGTAACACGCGCAGTTTTGATTCGCGTGTTCGGAGCTATGGGACTACCAGGGGATTTTCCGGCTCAGGCGAATCTGGAGCAGTACGCAGCGCCACACGAAGCCGCAGCTCGGATGCCTATGATCGAATTTCGACGCGCACACGCGACAGATCCACAATGAATCCGACAGGTCCGAATAGCAGTTCACGCGACCGCTCCACGTATTCCATCCCATCGGATTCGCGGTCGAGGGACCGCTCCGTTTCGCCACCTCCATCTGATGGTCGTTCCCGTGATCGTTCGACCTCAACGTCACCCACAGAGGGGCGCTCAAGAGACAGGTCGACCTATTCACCACCATCCGACACCCGCTCGAGGGAGAGGGAATCGTACTCACCACCTCCCAGCTCATCACCTCGAGGCGACTCGGGTGGCAGCAGGTCGTCAGGCGGATCGTCATCGGGTGGGTCTTCATCAGGCGGTTCATCTTCAGGTGGCTCCTCCGGTAGAAGCAGAACGCGGTAATTCTCTGGAATCCTGCCGAACTCACGCCCGTACCAGACCACCAACCAACTATACTCATTACGAAGGTAGCGACACTCTCCGCTAACAGGTGTAGAAATGAAATCGATGTTCAGAGTACTCCAGATTGCCTTCTTGGGTTTATTATTGACAGGCACCGTTAAAGCACAATTCCTTGAAGACGCACTTCGTATTGCCCGCCCAACTGAAGCAGCCGGTGCACGGTCTGCTGCCATGGGTAATGCCTTTATAGGTGTTGCTGACGATTTTTCGGCGATCCACTGGAATCCTGCCGGGCTCGGGCTTATCCGGGAATCGGAATTCGCCATCGGTCTCACAAATCTCAGCGTCGACAACGATGCAACGTATCTCGGAATAACCACCCCGTACGAGAACAGTACAACACATCTCAGCTCGATCGGAATGGTTCTACCCTTCCCGGTACAGCGCGGCAGCTTTGTTCTGGCGGCTGGATACAACCGGCTTGCTAATTATGCCGGCGCCCTCCGCACGGACGGTTTTAATCCCTACAGTTCCATCCAGCGCTCGCTGTATGATGACACCGACAGCGACTACGACCTGGCGTGGAATCTCGGACTTGAGGACACCATCCTGTTCACATACCAGGACCAAGGTATTCCCGGGTGGAACGCAATTACGATCAACAAAAACGTGTACCAGGTACAGGATGTGCTCGAAAGCGGAAACCTCGGCCAGTGGTCGTTCGGCGGCAGCATGGAGGTTGCGCGCGACATGTTTGTGGGCGTGACACTCAACGTCCTTTCCGGGACATACCGGTACGACCGGACGTTTCTCGAAACGGATCCGGGAAATCTCCACAGCGGGACAATCGTTGGCTATGGAAATCGCGCCCGTACCGATTTCCAATCCCTCGAAATCAACCAGCTCGTGAACCAGGACATTGGTGGATGGAATGCAAAATTTGGCTTCTTGTACAAAGTGCAGGATATCGCTCGTGTTGGTGTGACCGTCCAAAGTCCGTATTCCGTCACGGTAACGGAATCGTACGATGTGACCGGGCTCGCCCGCTTCGGTACGGGGTTGGAAGAATTCGGTCTGCCCACCAGCAACAGTGAGTATGATATTTCTACCGGCTGGGTATTCGGACTCGGAGCGTCCGTGACACCCGTATCTTTTGTACGGATCAGCGCCGATGTGGAATTTCCCGATTATTCGCTCATCGAATTTGGTGATGGATCAGACGCATCCTTCAACAGGTTGAATAAAGATCTAAAGCGTGAACTCCGGGCAACTACAAATTACCGGATCGGTGCGGAGGTCACGGTTCCCGGCACAAGTCTCCAGGTACGCGGAGGGTATTCAAATGCGGTCTCCCCGTACTCGGAAGATGCAAAAGCGTCGAATGCGACCGACTTCGACACAAAAACCTTCGCGGCAGGTCTCGGATATACCCTACCAAACAATTTTCAGATCAATGCCACACTACAGAGTTCTTCATTCAGCGCCTACCGCATGAACTACCCGGATCCCGACACGAATAATGTCCCCGACTCGGCGCTGCGGATCGATGAGGCCACAACCCGTATGTCGCTCATTTTTTCCATCGCGTATCGATTCTAAATCCCGAAACAGTCTAATACTGGAACGGCGGCCCGTATTTCGGGTCGCCGTTTTTCGTTTCCCTTGGATTATCCCGCTTGTCCAACTATATTTAGCGGCTACTTTGTACCTCTTTGGATTATACGGAGAAACTCGAGTATGGGCATGATGACAAGAATGCGTGACAATGCGCACGTGTTCATCATTGCATTCGCGGTTGTATTTATCGCGTTCTGGGTGGTGAGTGATATCGATATCCGCTCGGTATTTCAGAGCTCTGCATCTGAAATTGGAAACATCGATGGTCAGGCCATTACGTATCAGGAGTTCCAGCAGGTTGTTGACCGTCTCGCTGAACAGCAGAAGCAGCAGAATGAAGGCAAGGAGCTGGACGAAAACGCGATGTTGTCGATTCGCGAACAGGTATGGAACGATTTTGTCACGCAGGCCGTGCTGAAACGCGCTGCGGACCAGTTCGGTCTCTCCGTCAGCGACAAGGAGGTGGTTGACTGGGTGACCGGAGAGGCGCCTCCGGAAATGTTGGCGCGGTATTTTCGCGATTCAACAGGCCGTTTCAATCGCGAACAATATGAACTCTTTCTGCGAAATCCCGGAGCGGAAAATCTCCCGGTTCTTGCGGAAATAGAAAAACAGCTCAAGGACGATCTGCTTCGCCAGAAGCTTACTGCCGTTCTTACATCGGCTGTATTCATGACGGATCAGGATCTTCGCTCGAAGTTCGTGGACCAAAACACACAGCTCGCGGCGAATTTTGTGCTCTTCGATCCCCGCGTGTTTGCACAGAAGGATACATCCGCTCCGACTGAGGATGAGTATAAATCCTTCTATGAAAAACACAAGAAACAGTTCAAAACGAAGGAGATGAGACAACTCAAATATGTCCTCTTCTCCGAAGTTCCGTCGGCCGACGACTCCGCTGCCATCCGCAGTGAGCTGCAGGCACTGATCGAAGAAGCAAACAAGGGGAAGGATTTCCTCGAGCTTGTAAAAAAGAATTCCGAACAGCAGTATCAGGACCAGTTTGTCACCCGTCAGATGATAGATCCACGGATCGTTGACGACCTCTTCGGCAAAGCGGTCGGTTCCATAGTGGGGCCGCTACCGAACGAGACGGGATTCTCGGTATTCCGCGTCATGGATCAGCGTGAAGGAACAGAAGCCCTTACGAGTGCATCGCACATTCTGTTTCGAACCGATGGCGGACAGAATGACGCGGATCAGAAGGCCAAAGCCGACAAGGCGTTGGCAGAGGCTCGCGGTGGTGCGAACTTTGCGGCATTGGCCGGTCGACTGTCTGAAGAACCGGGCGCCGCAGAACGCGGGGGATCTCTCGGTTGGTTCGGAAAAGGCCGAATGGTGAAAGAGTTCGAGGATGCGTGTCTGAAAGCAAAGGTCGGCGAAATCGTCGGCCCCGTGAAAACCTCCTACGGATATCACGTCATCAAGGTCACAGGGCGCTCTTCCCAGGAAATCAAGTACGCGGAAATTCGACTCTCAGTCAAACCGAGTTCACGCACCGCAAATACTGTTCGGGAAAATGCTGAGTCCTTTAAGTACTTCGCCGAGAATGAAAGCAACTTCGAGCAGGAAGCGCAAAAGCAGAAGCTCCAGGTTCTCGAGACGCCGGAGTTTGCCCAGCAGAGTGGCTCATCATACATCCCGAACATCGGTGTAAATCCTTCGCTGATGAAGTTTGCATTCGAAAATTCTGTCGGGACGATGAGTGACGTGCACCGTGCAACAAACGGCTATGTTGTTGCCATGGTCTCCGCCACGCGTCCAGAGGGATATCGTCCTCTCGACGACGTCAAAGAACAGATCAAAGCTCAGGTCGTGTACGATCGCCAGATGCGCAAAACATTGGAAATTGCACGCTCTAAGGCGGCCCCGGGAAAATCGCTGCAGGACATAGCCGCATCGACTCCTGGTCTTACAGTCCAGTTTAGTGAAACGTTTACACCGGCAGCCGGCCCCCAGACCGTCGGCCGTGACGAGGCTTTTATTGGAACAGTCATGCGTCTGAAGCCGGGCGAGCGTTCTCAGCCCTTCCGTGGTATGCGCGGCGTCTACGTTCTTCAGGTCGTCAACAAGGCCCCGTTCGATGAGACCGCCTTCAAAGTTAAGAAGGATCAGATACGCCAGGAGAACGCGCAGCAGCTCTCGAACGAATTCATCCAGACGTGGTTGGATGAAATGAGGGAGACAGTCAGCATCACGGATAACCGCGACAAGTTCTTCCGTTGATGTCGGACTGACCCGCCGCGCTCAGGCGCATGCGTCGATGCGACGTTCTACTCCATATCGCACCCCCCGCAGGAGAGGCTTCTCGGCCCTCCTCCGGGGGGTACCTCTTTTATTCCTGTCTCTTGCAGCAACGCATGGGCAGGATCGCCCCCAATCTATTTGTGCTTTTGTGAATGGGGTCGCGAGCGCACGTCTGTACACCTCCCCGTTTTCCAACGATGAGATCGAACGCAACAGCGCGATTGATTTCGGCTTCGTCTTCAGTGGCAGGCTGGCCTATTCGTACCAATTGTCCCGCTCAACCCGAATCCAATTGAGCGCGGAGTATCTGGAAACACAAACAGCGACCCGGGACTACAATGCCACTACTTTCACCGATGGCTTCAACATGTACGCCATCGAGGGTGCGGTGCTTTTTATCCTACCGTTTACCGGCGAGCGGTTTCAAATTTTTCTTGGAGGAGGAGGGGGACTGTATCTGGGTTCACGCAGATACGAGGTCGCCGGAATCGCATCAGCGGCAACTCGCTCCGTACCGGCGTTCAACATTCTCACCGTTTTTGGAATGGAGTACTTTGTGTTTCCGTCACTCTCGATCCAGATGGAATTCCGTTTCAGAGATCCTCTGATAACACCCTCGAACGTCTTCGAGCAGCCGTCTGTTCTATCAAACGGTGTGCACTACCCGCTCGACCAACGGCCATTCCGTTCTCGCGTGAACGTCAACGGGAATGTCTACAGCGCCGGCGTGTCATTCCACTTCTGATACTCTACATCCGCTCGGGAGCGCTGATGCCGAGTATGACGAAGCCGTTCGCGAGCACCTGTTTTGTTGCGCGGCAGAGGGCGAGTCGCGCCGCGGTGAGCGCTTCGTCTTCGGTCACAACCCTGCACTCGTGATAGAAGCGGTGAAACTCACCGGCGACACTGTGCAGGTACGTGCAGATGTGCTGCGTCTCGTATGTTGAAGCGGATAGGGTGATTATTTCCGGAAGACCCGACAACGCCTTTATCAGCGTTAATTCAGCGGGATGTCTCAATCGTGAGAGATCGGGAATTGCTGTCAGATCGCGACCTTCTGATTCCGCGAAGCGGAGGATGCTTGCGATACGCGCATGTGCGTACTGCAGGTAATACACGGGATTATTCTCGCTCTGCTCTCGAGCCAATTGAACATCGAATTCCAGGTGCGCGTTTGCGCCGCGCATCACAAAGAAGTACCTGACGGCATCCGCGCCGACGTCGCGAATAAGATCATCGAGATAGTACACGTTCCCCGAGCGCTTGCTCATCTTGACGGCTTCACCTTCGTTCACAAAGCTCACCATCTGGTGGATAATAACATCCACATGATTCACAGGTAATCCCAGCGATTCGACGCCTGCAAGAACATCTGGAATTGTTGCGATGTGATCCGCGCCAAAGATATCGATAACCTTGTCGTATCCACGCGATATTTTGTCCCGGTGATACGCGATATCAGGGAGACGATACGTGGGCTCGCCCGTGCTTTTTACGACAACCCGGTCTTTGTCCGCGCCGAATTTTGTGGTTCGCAACCACAGCGCTCCCTCATGATCGTATACCAGGTCGCGCGCGCGCAGTTCGTCGATCACCTCTTGAATTTTCCCGTCTCGGTAAAGTGAGTCCTCGTTGAAGAAGACGTCGTGGTGAACGTTCAACGCGGAGAGCGTGCGCTTGATATGTGTGAAACACCACTCCTCACCGGCTTTACGGAAATACTCGATCGGCGCATCCTTTTTTCCGTCACCGTGCTCCTCATACACAAGTTCCGCGATACCCGCGATGTATTCGCCCGCATACTGAATTTCATCCGCCGCGACATCCTCTCCGCATTTCTCCAGATATCTCGCGCGGACGGAGCGGCCCAGATTGTTCATCTGGTTGCCTGCGTTGTTGAAGTAGTATTCGCGGGTCACATCCCAGCCGGCATGCTCGAGAATAGAACAAAGGGTGGCGCCGAGGCAAACCTGTCGCCCGTGCCCGGCATGAAGCGGTCCGGTAGGATTCGCGCTGACCCACTCGACGTTTGCCTTCTTCCCGCTGTGCATGGAAGTTCTTCCGAACAGCGGTCCTCTCTCGAGTATGTTCGCGAGTTGATCGTCGAGGTAGTATTCCGAAAATCTAAAATTGATGAAGCCCGGTCCGGCAATTTCCACACTGCTGATCCGCCGTTCATCGAGTACGAGAGCGTCAACAAGGTGCGCTGCCAGCTCTCGTGGGTTCTTCTTGGCCACTTTTGCGAGAAGCATGGCGAGGTTGCTCGCAAGATCGCCGTGCCCCGCCTGTTTGGGGCGCTCAAACTGAACATCGACATCCCCGATGTCGTATCCCGCCGAGCGAGCGGCGTCACGAAGCCGTGCTTCGAGATACTCTTTCATCGTTCCTGCTCCACGGTGACAACCGTGCCGTCCGGTGCGTCAGTGATCTTTTCAATTGGCGCGTCTCCCCATAAGCGCTCTATGTCGTAGTATTCGCGGACACGCGGCTGGAATACATGCACGACAACATCCACGCAGTCGAGTAGCACCCACTGGAGTGTCTGCAGGCCCTCGCGTCGCCACACCGGACTCCCGGCTATTCGCAGTTGATCGTCAACGTGGTCTGCAATCGCTTTCACATGCGTGTCGGTGTCACCCGTACAGACGACAAAGTAGTCCGTTACATCCGAAAGTGAGCCCAGTTCAAGGATGGCGACATCGTGCGCCTTTTTTTCGAGCGCAAATGCGGCGGCGGCACGGGCGGTTTCGTGTGAAGTCAAAGCGAGTCCTGTATTATTTGTACGGTTTCAATTCCTGATAATCCCTGCCGATGACGACAGAAACATGCAGATAGTAATCGGGGTTTATCTGTGTCACGACGTTTTTGACGTCGATCCCCAGAGCGTGAGCAACCTTGCTCGCGGTAGCCCTGTTCCCAACCCGATCGATGACCAGCGATTCCACGACATCAAACGATGTGTAGTTTGACGATTGGACGACATCGAATTTCCGTTTGCGCAGAAAATCAGTGAAGTCCTGCGCCACTCCCTGCACGCCGCAGCCGTTCAACACATCCAACTGAATCACCTCTCCCGATGTCGTCATCCCCCTCGAATCGGCCTGATTGTCGACGGGGGTATTCACCATTGTTGTGTTGACGAAGGAGTAGAGGAGAAAAACAACAATCGCTGCCAGGAGAACGATCGCGAAATTCAGCAGCATGTTTCCCGGATTAAGACGTCTCTCTCTGTTATTGTTCCTAGTCATCACTGCAAAATACAAAAAACCGGACACAATGTGCCCGGTCAGCATGGCTTCTAACTTTGGCTTGAGGCGTCAGCGGCTCTCGTCCCACGGATCTGATATGGCGCGGCGGTATCCCAGGCCGTCATACCCGAATGCGTTGTTCCACGGGGAGGAGTATGCCGGCATCTGTTGAAACTGCAGGGACACGCCGAACTCTTTTGACGGTCTATAATCGATGCGTGCACGTTCAAGGAAAATGCCGCTGAAGGTGTTGTTCAGCTTCGCTGAGAGAGAGCCGACCGGCGAATACATCATCGTGATATCAGCACGGACGGAGAGCGGATCCGAAATCTGATACTTCATGCTGTTCGTATATGCGGAGTAACCCAACCCCTCCCGGCCCATGCTCAGATATCCCATCGACACACTGTGCGACATCGAGAAACGGGACGGATCAAAAAACCCAAACACGGAAGAAGAGGATCTCTGTATCTGATGTTCCTCAACAGAGGGCGTGCGGGGCTCCTGGCCGCGGAATTGCGCGTGCGCCGATACAGAGAGGAGGATAAAAAGGAGCGAAATATGCTTTTTCATTTTCGAGTTTCTGGTAGAGTACCGTTCGCAACATTGTAAACGGTGGAAGGATCAAAATCAAGTCGAACGCCCGTCCGGTTCGCCGAAACACTCCGTTTTGACAAGAAAAAAATATTTCGTCCCACGGATGTTTGTAAATCGTTTATCGAGTATGACTTCGTAAAAATCAAGTCGCGCACCCCACGCCTACGGGGTTGAAAATCCGCCCGTGGGCGTCTATAATGCTCAAGCACACCGCAGCCATTTCGCCTGTGGATAACGTGTGGACAACGCCCCGGTCACAAACGCACCCACCCGACGCAGTCTCCGATTTGCCGGGAGAACCTCGGAGGATGTTTTTGGCAGCAAACAGTCAAGTCTATTAAAAACAGCCGTGTTTTGCGCATCTCGATATAACTCTCGGTTATTTTTTTTGACTTACCGAGCGCGGCTGGATCCTGGTGCAATACAATTCTCGCCTATTTCTGCATCTTTCCAATTGTGAACAACCCGCGGACCCAGCACGTGAATACAATGGAATCATACACGACAACAAGCCCGGAGTTTGTGTGGCGTCAGTGCCTGCATGAAATACGCGGTAAAGTGAAACCGTTGTCCTACAAGACCTGGTTCGAACCGCTTATCCCCACTTCGCTGGAGGAGGGGATGCTCACCCTCGAGGTTCCGAGCACCTACTTCTACGAATGGCTTGAGGAGCACTATTTTGATTTGCTCCAAGACACCATTCGCTCTATCGTCGGCGCCGATGCGCGGCTTCAGTACGCCGTTAAAGTCCCTACGGCAGACGCCGTCCCGCTTCTTTCATCCGATGCGCAAGGTGCAGGACAAGACCAACCGCTGCGCAGCGAATCGCCCGATCCAAGGGATGTTTTTCAAAACAACCTCAATCCCAAGTTCACCTTCGAGAACTTCATCCGCGGGGATGGCAATCAGTTCGCTCGCGCTGCGGCACTGAATGTCGCAAAAAATCCCGGCGAAACGGCGTTTAACCCACTCGTATTATATGGGGGTGTGGGGCTTGGCAAAACGCACCTTATACAGGCGGTGGGAAACGCAATCGTAAGCGCAAATGTAGGAAAAAAGGTGTGCTATGTCTCGAGTGAGAAATTTACGATCGATTTTGTAGAGTCCATCGAAAAGAACAAATCGATCGAGTTCTCAAGCTTCTACCGAAGCATGGATGTACTCATCGTCGACGACATTCAGTTTTTCTCGGGCAAGGAAAGAACCCAGGATACATTCTTCCATACTTTTAACACCCTTCACCAACTGAAGAAGCAAATAATACTCTCGTCGGACCGGCCTCCGAAGGATCTTGTCGGTCTAGACGAAAGACTCATCTCGCGCTTCCAGTGCGGTCTCACTGTCGACATTCAGCCTCCGGACCTGGAAACACGTATAGCCATCCTGAGAAAGAAGGCCGAGGACGACCATATCGAACTCCCACAGGATGTGGTCGAGTTTGTCGCCTCGAATGTGAAATCGAATATCCGGGAACTTGAGGGGTGTTATATCGGACTCATCGCTCGCCATACTCTCGAACAGCGACCGATTGATCTGACCCTCGCGGAACAGGTCTTGAAAAACGTCATTTCAGCAGAGAAAAAAGATCTGGCTGTTGAGCAAATTCAAAAAATAGTTGCCGACCACTTTAAGGTCACCGAGAACTCGCTGCGGGCAAAAACGAGGAAGCAGGAAATTGTACTCCCTCGGCAGGTGGCAATGTATCTTTCAAAGACGTACACCCGGGCATCGTTGAAAACTATCGGACTCCATTTTGGTGGTCGGGATCACACAACGATCATTCATGCCTGCCGGTCCATAGAATCGTTGCTTCAGGAAGACGAGAATCTTCGCAGCCACGTAGACAACCTCAAAAAACAGATATCCTACATTTCGGGATGATGTTCGTTGTAATGTGGATAACTCCGTGTACACCGTGTACAAAAAGGCGCGCTTCTGAGTCGCGCCTTCTTTCTTTTTGTACGTGGACGTACGGCCTGAGTAAAAATCGTACTTATCCACAATACCGCAATCTTCTGTACACATCAAGCGTAACTTTAAGCGAACAATCCCGAGTTCCTTGAATTTTTTCGAGTTTTCATGGTTACGGTGGTGTTATCCACATATCCACATTTTCAATAACAATAGGTGTATTTTTAACAGTAAAAACTTGTAGCACTCATTACTTATGCTCGCGACCTGGACAACACTAACGCCCGACACCGATAAGAAGGTGATAGCCGCCATATCCCGGTTTCCGGAATCACATAGGATGGGATTTCTGGCGCTTGGGAGTTATGGCCGTTCTGAGATGGTAACTTACTCTGATGTGGACATCCTTATCCTCAGATCTGACGGGTTTGTCGTGCCGGATGAAGTAGTGCGCTCCGTTGTTCAACTTTTACAGGACAGTATCCCGAGAATGAGCGTGGTTGCACGGAGTCCTTCGGATTGTCTGATGATGCTGGACAAAGATATTCGATCCTGGTTGACGCTCTTGGAGGCGCGGTTTCTTGGAGGAGACAAGCGAGTTTTCGTGGAATTAAAAGAAGGGCTGTTCTGTCAGGTTAGATCGCTCGGCGTGGACAAAATTTTGCGTTCAGCCGGGAATTATTTTTCTGGAAGAAGAGAAATACACGGGGATTCGAGCAAACTTCTTGAACCTAACGTCAAAAACAGTGCGGGATCTCTGCGCGATATCCATGCATTGTATTACGCAGCCATTCTGAGGGGATGGCAGAAAGAAGGATATCCCGCGGAATTACGTCCAAATTTTCCCGAAAGTGTTTTCAACCTGCCCCTGACAGAGGAACAACGCGAGGCAGTAATACAGGCCTGGATGTTTTTTCAAAACACGCGCGACGCAATGCATGTGGCAGTTGGACACCTTCACGACACGCTTGAGTACGATCTTCAGCGGCACGTTGCGGAAAAATTGGGTTATGGGTCGAAGACCGAAAAGGTATCCGTTGAGCGATATATGACGGAATACTACAGGCAATCAAAAGCCGTGATCGGTATCTACGATCGTGTCTATTCCTCGTATTCGGATGACATTCCATCGGAAAAAGTATCCGAGAAGCTTCTTCGGAAGAATGTTATGGAATTTTTTCTTGAGTGCGCAACAAATAACCGACTCCCCAGCATCAAGGAGCGTGATATTCTCACTGCCGAAGCGTCTGCTTCGGGTCTGTTTTTCAACTCCGAAGACGACCAGGCGTTTGACACACTGCTCAGACAGAAGTCCACCGTCGGTAAGATGCTGCGGATTATGAACGATTATGGGATACTGGGGTCTTATATTCCCGAATTTGGACTGCTTGCACAATTTTTCCAGCACAACATCTATCATTTCTACACCGCTGACGAGCACACACTTATTGCTCTTGAAAAATGCGAAAGATTGGTGGATAGGCCCGGATTTCTTGGATCACTCTTTCGCTCTTTTCCAGATCCCTCCGTCCTGTACTATTCCATACTCTTCCACGATATCGCCAAACCGGTGGATCTCGCCACCCATGAAATTACCGGGGCTGAAACAGCCCGGAAGGTGCTCCAAAAAATTGGTCGTGACGATATTGCGGAGGATGTGGCCTTTGCCGTTCGGTATCATCTGCTTATGGAACAGACTGCCTTCAGGCGGAACTATCATGACAAGGCTACACTGCTCCCGTTTGCACGGACAGTCGGTTCCATCCGACGCTTGAATATTCTGTACCTGCTCACCTATGCAGACCTTTCCGCGTTAAATCCGAATGTATGGACCGATTGGAAAAACGAGGTTCTGCAAGAGCTGTACAGCAAAACGGAAGAGTGTATTCTGCTCGGCCTGGACGAGTCGGAACGCCTGTTGCAGGAAAAGATTGACTCGCGCGTGGGGTCCGCCCTGTCTTCAGGTTCCGTGTTTGGAGAGGAGTGGACATACGATATAGACGGTTCGCGTGAGAATCAGCCGGATGTACAAGCTGCAATAGATCAGGTATATCACGGGTCGGCTGGCGTGGTTGTATTCAGGGAACAATCCTCCTATTCAGAGGCGGTTTTTGTTTGCCAGGATGCTCCGTATCTGCTCTCCAGAATCGCCGCCGTACTTCTTGCAGCGGATGCATCCGTGATAGATGCGAGAATACGGACACGACCAGACGGAACGGTTGTGGATGTCTTTAAAGTTGTTGATCTCATTCATCACGGCCCCTTGCGTTCCGAGCAGCGGGCGGTGATTGAAGAACAAACCGCACGTGTCTTAACCCTGCGTGCCAACACCGAAGAACTCTTCAGGCAGCATCGTAGTAAATGGAAAAGGATACTCAGGAAGTCAACGATTACCACCGCCCATACCGCGGTAACCTATCATCAGCATGTAACGGACACCGGAACAGCGCAAACGATAGTAGACGTCTTCGCTCCCGACACACTCGGTCTCTTATACCGTCTCACTCAGACCATTTCCTCCTTTCGGCTTAACATCCACCACGCAAAGATTGCAACACGGGTTGATGGAGTCGTGGATTCATTTTACGTTGCAGATGTCGACGGCATGCCCATCGACGACGCACCCCGCCAGCAGGAGCTTCGAGCGGCACTGCTCGAACAGATTCGCCTGCTGACAATGCCGGAGTCTGGTCCGGTCACCCGCGTATGACACCTCGAGATCAAAGAAGTATAGGCGTATTCGACTCCGGTATTGGAGGCCTGACTGTGGTTCGGGCGCTTATGAAGCGTTTGCCGCATGAGAGCATCACCTATTTTGGTGATACAGCCAGGGTCCCGTATGGAAACAAATCCGCCGAAGTTGTTCGGCAGTACGCGTTAGAAGACGCACATTTTCTGCTGAGTCACAACGTCAAAGTAATTGTTGTTGCCTGCAATACTGCATCCGCCGTTGCACTTGATGTGCTCCGTGACCGGCTCGAAATACCGGTCATCGGCATGATAGAACCCGGAGCAGTGGCTGCAATTGTGTCCAGTAAGCACGGCCGCATAGGAGTGATTGGCACACTGGCGACTGTGGCAAGTGAATCGTATCCTAAGGCAATCCGCTCCAGGGCACATAATGCACACGTCGTGTCGCGGGCGTGTCCTCTCTTTGTGCCGCTCGCGGAGGAGGGGTGGAGTGAGCACAGGATATCCGCAATGGTTGCCGAGGAATACCTAGCGCCCCTGCGCCGTGAAGGCATCGACACTCTTATTCTTGGCTGCACGCACTATCCCATTCTACGTGGCGTCATTGCCGCAGCCGCGGGAACCGGTGTCAGGCTTGTTGACTCGGGCGAGGCTGCTGCCGAGGAAGTAGCCCGTGTTCTCGAATCATCGGAACTTCTAAACCCGTCCACCGCACTACCGAACTACAGCTTTTATGTCTCGGATGTTCCCCAGAGGTTCAAAGAGCTCGGGGAGATTTTTCTCGGTACCGCGCACATGCGCGTTACAAAAGTCCATATCCCGTAACAGCACATACTCGTGCTGTTTCATACACGCACCTAAAAAACACAAAAATGCAGAAGCACAAACCCGAAGAAGAAGTTCCCCTCTTCGATGAGTTCGAGCACGTCACGTCCGACCAGTGGCGCACACTCGTTGAAGCCGAACTCGATGGAGCAGATTTCGAAAAGAAGCTCGTGTCCAAAACAGCGGACGGGAGAACCGTTCCCCCGCTTTCAATAGCGGACGATCTGAGCACCATAAGCCATCTCGATACGATTCCAGGAGAAGCTCCGTATTTACGTGGTACAAGCCGCTACGGGCAGGCTGTTGGCGGTTGGGCGGTTCGCTCCTCTCTGACGACTGGCGACGAAGTGACGGCTGCTTGCAGCGCTCTGGAGCAGGACGATCTGCATCCGGCGGAGTATGAATTTCTGTTTAGTGAACAAAACCACCCGGGCACACCCGCCGAGTTGGCTGAAATTCTGGATCCATTTGTTTCTTCCGGCGCCGGGATCGTGTTGGACGCAGGTATCATGACGCCTGTATTTGGTGCGCTGGCCTTCGAAGCGCTTCATCAGCGAGGACTCGACGCCTCGCGTTTTTCAGGCGTTTTGAAGCTCGACCCGTGCTCGTCGCTGTTGTCGGAAAAAACGCGGAGGATCAGTATCGAGAGAAGTTTCGATGCACTTGCGAGCACCGTTGTCGGGATGAACGACGCGTTGCCTGGATTTCGTTCGTTCGTCGTTTCTGGCTCGATATATCACAACGCAGGTGCGGGACCGGTACTGGAGATTGCCGCCACTCTGGGCGGTGCGCTGCAGTGTTTACGCGAGTGCGAGGCACGCGGAGTGGATCCACAACTCGTTGCACAGTCGGTTCAATTCTCCTTCCCCGTGGGGAGCATGTTACTGGAAGAGGTTGCAAAGCTGCGCGCCGTTCGCATGCTGTGGGCGAAGATTGTAAAACACACAGTCGGACAAATCCACAACGCGTTTGCAATGAACCTGCACGTGGAGTCGTCGAGCCGAGAAATGACGATGTATGACCGCCATGTGAATATTCTTCGAGCGACGCTTGCAGCGATGGCTGGTGCCATCGCCGGCGCAAACTCCATCTCGGTGAGACCCTTTGACGAAGTCATTGGAGAACGGACCGGCCTCGCTCGGAGAATTGCGCGCAATACCAACCTGCTACTCATGCACGAATCACACCTTCACGGCGTTGTAGATCCGGCGGGTGGGTCGTACTCCATTGAAAAGAGAACGGAAGAGTTGGCTAGAGCGGCATGGCTTGAGTTTCAGCAACTCGAAGCGGATGGTGGATGGCTGAGTGTCGTTCGCAGCGGAGCGCTGCAGCGTAGGATTGTATTGGCTCACGCAACAAGTGTCGCCGCGGTCGCATCACGCCGAACCGTGCTCGTCGGAACGAATCAGTACCCGAATCTTGGCGAAACATGTGTTCCTCCTCAACAACCACAATCCGAGAAACGCCCACACTCCGAACCCCTCCCGTCGGAGATATCATCTGCTCTGCGGACCAGCGCTAAGAAAGCGGGAAGATCGTTTATTCGCGACGTGGCCGCAGTGTTCAACACGGGAGCTACGGCTTTGCAGGTTGTTCACTGCATGTATCCAGAGGAAGCATCCTCGCCAATAGAGGTTCACCTCCGACACGAGAGGATTGCGAAGGATATAGAGGATATTCGCCTGCGTGTTGAGAGCGCGGGACGAAAACCTCGAGTGTATCTTCTGTTGTACGGGCCGCCAGTCTGGCGCAGTGCACGAGCCACCTTTAGCGCTGGTTTCCTCGGCGTTGCAGGATTCCAGATTACCGAGGGGCCGGGCTGTGATTCTGTGGAAGAGGCCCTCGAGAACGCGATGCCGCTGAATGCGGATATCGTTGTTGCGTGCAGTGAGGATGCCGCGTACTCCCAAACGGTGCCAACGATTATTGACACGGTGCGTCGTACAGGTGTATCACCCGTCTTTCTCGTTGCAGGTAATCCCAAAGCCGATGTGGAAAAACTTGAACAAGCCGGGGTGAATGGATTTATTCATGTGCGCGCGGATCTCTTGCACGAATTGAACGCGCTTCTTTCAGCGCTAGATATCACCGATCGCGACGGGGGTTCCAATGAAAACTGACTTCACCACCATCCCTTACGGATTCGACGAGTTTCTCGGCGAGCCGCCAAACAGTGCGTCTGAATCTTCGCGCGATCGATCAGAGGCGATGGAATTCGGACAAGATCATCCTGAAGAGTTGATTTGGAGAACACCCGAGCAGATACCAGTCCGACCACTTTTCACAAAAGCCGATATCAGGGGTTTTGATCATCTCGACTTTCTCTCTGGTATTCCTCCGTTCCTGCGGGGGCCGTACTCGACGATGTATGTTGTGCGTCCGTGGACGGTCCGCCAGTACGCCGGATTTTCAACCGCCGAGGAATCAAACGCGTTCTACCGCAGAAATCTCGCAGCAGGTCAGAAGGGTCTTTCGATAGCATTCGATCTTGCAACACATCGTGGGTATGATTCCGATAATCCGCGCGTTCTTGGCGATGTAGGGAAGGCGGGTGTTGCGATCGATTCCATCCTCGATATGCGGATCCTCTTCGACAGGATCCCTCTCGATCGTATGTCCGTCTCGATGACCATGAACGGCGCCGTGCTTCCCATCATGGCCCTCTACATAGTGGCTGCTGAGGAGCAGGGCGTCCAGATGGAGAAATTGAGCGGTACGATCCAGAACGATATCCTGAAGGAATTCATGGTGCGAAACACCTACATCTATCCTCCAGGACCGTCGATGCGCATTGTGTCGGACGTGATCGCCTTCACTGCCAAACGCATGCCGAAATTCAACTCCATCTCTATCTCGGGTTACCATATGCAGGAAGCCGGTGCCACGGCTGATATCGAGATGGCATACACACTCGCTGATGGACTCGAGTACATTCGGGCCGGCCTGAACGCCGGCCTGAGTATCGATCAGTTCGCACCGCGACTGTCGTTCTTCTGGGGTGTTGGGATGAACTTCTTCATGGAGATCGCCAAGATGCGTGCCGCACGAATGCTGTGGGCGAAACTCGTGAAACAATTCGAGCCGAAGAATCCAAAATCGATGTCGCTTCGGACGCACAGCCAGACTTCGGGCTGGAGTCTTACCGAACAAGACCCGTTCAACAACGTCGTGCGCACCTGCGTTGAAGCGCTTGCAGCCGCCTTTGGCGGAACGCAGTCCCTGCACACAAACGCACTTGATGAGGCCATCGCTCTCCCAACGGATTTCTCCGCCCGCATCGCACGAAACACGCAGTTGTTCCTGCAGGACGAAACGGGCATCTGCAGGGAAGTCGATCCCTGGGGTGGATCCTATTATGTCGAATACCTGACAGGGAAACTCGCGCGGCGCGGGTGGGAGTTGATTCGGGAGGTGGAGGATCTTGGAGGAATGACGCGTGCCATTGAATCAGGGCTTCCCAAAATGCGAATAGAAGAAGCCGCGGCACGCAAGCAGGCGCGCATCGATGCGGGCAAGGACATCATTGTCGGTGTAAACGCATACCAACTGCAGCAGGAAGAATCCATCCCAATTCTTGAAGTGGATAATTCAGCGGTGCGTGACGCGCAAATCGCCCGACTCGCAGAATTACGGTCGCATCGAAACAACGATGAGGTGCGACACGCGCTGGATGCTCTTGCGCACGCGGCTTCCGGGGACGGAAACCTGCTCGAGGCGTGTGTGGTCGCAGGGCGTGCACGTGCAACGCTTGGTGAAATGTCCGACGCAATGGAGTCGGTGTTTGGGCGTCATAAGGCGGAGATCCGCTCGATTTCCGGCGTCTATTCAAGCGAGGCAGGTACAGATGCCGATTTTATAGCTGCACGAACGCTTGCGGACGAGTTTGCCACCGCCGAAGGACGACGTCCCAGGATTATGATCGCAAAGCTCGGGCAGGATGGACACGATCGCGGCGCGAAGGTTATTTCAACGGCCTTCGCCGATTTGGGCTTCGATGTCGATATCGGTCCCTTATTCCAAACACCCGCGGAGGCCGCGCAACAGGCTGCGGAAAATGACGTGCACGTTGTGGGTGTGTCGAGTCTCGCTGCGGGACATAAAACACTCGTCCCCGCGCTGATCTCGGAACTCAAGACACTTGGGCGAGAAGATATTCTGGTTGTTGTCGGCGGTGTTATTCCCGCACCCGATTATTCCTTCCTGTACGACGCCGGCGCTGCTGCGATTTTTGGTCCGGGCACTGTGATCGCCCGCGCTGCGAGAAAGATTCTGGAAGTCCTCATGCGATGACGAGGGTCGTACCCGCGGGACCCGGGTGGTCCGGGCATCCCGCGGGTACGAGAACCAGCCAAGACATCGAAGGAGGGTTCCCATGCCCGAATTCCGACAGAACTTCGTCACAAAAGAATGGGTGATCATTGCGCCGGAGCGTGCAAAACGCCCGTCCGATTATCGGACACAAAAATCCGATATTCCCGCAAGAAGCACCTACGATCCAACCTGCCCTTTTTGTCCGGGGAATGAAACTGAAACTGGCGCGGAAATGCTTCGCTATGGTACGGAGAACGCCTGGTCGCTGAGGGTGATCAGGAACAAGTACTCAGCGCTCGATCCTGGAAGCGCGGTACTCCGACACCAGGCGGGTTTATTTTTGACGGCAGGTAATCATGGGGTCGCCGAGGTTGTCATCGAATCACCCCTGCACAATCTCTCGTTTTCCTCCCTTCCACCCGAAGGGGTCGTCGACGTGCTTCGATCCTACCGCGAGCGGTCGCAAGACATCGGATCGATGCCCGATATTTCCATGGTGATTGTTTTCAGGAATCACGGACCCGGAGCCGGCACATCTCTCTCGCATCCGCATTCTCAGATTATCGCCTCACCCATCATCCCACCACACCTGCGTGATCCGATTCATCTCGCGGCACTGCATCTCGACTCGTTCGGATCATGCGTCTATTGTGATATGCTTGCCGAGGAGCTTCGTCAGGAGTATCGAATTATAGAAGAAAACGATCACTTTGTATCATACTGTCCCTTTGCCTCGCGTTCACCGTACGAGGTGCGCATTCTTCCGAAGCGACACGCAGCAAGCTTCACGTTGATCACCGATACGGAAATAGCTTCGCTTGCAGAGATACTACAGCATGCGACCGCCCGGATTCGAGACCTGCTGGCGGATCCTAGTTACAATTTCGTGATTCGATCCTCACCAATCAGTGACGAGGACGTTCGGTATCTGCATTGGTACCTTGTCCTTATTCCAAAGATCACCACGCCCGCGGGTTTTGAAATAGGAAGCGGTATTTACATCAACCCTTCTTCCCCCGAAGTGTGCGCGCGACACCTTCGCGGTGAGGCCGTTTCGTGAATTTCCATTCCTGTAATTCGCGTAAAAGGGTTTCGTCGGTGAGACTGTAGTGAAGCGGTGTAACCGATACAAAACCGTTTCGTAGGGCGACATCGTCTGCATCGGAATCCGAATCCCACACATAACTCCCGAACAGCCAGTAATATGTGCGCCCGTTCGGATCTGACCGGGACTCAAAGCCATCGTCCCACCACGAGCGCCCTTGACGTGTGACCTTGATACCGCGAATTTCGTTTGCGGGAATGTTGGGTACGTTCACATTCAGAAGTGTGCCTCGCGGTAATCCATTTTTGAGCACCGTTGAAGCGATAACACGTGCATGCCTCGAGGCTCCACGTAAATCGGCATCGAGTGCGTGCGTCGCCAGGGAAAAGGCAATCGAAGGGATTCCAAGAATTGCTCCCTCGGTTGCGGCCGACACGGTTCCGGAATAAATGATATTGATCGAAGTGTTCATCCCGTGGTTGATACCCGAAACAACAAGGTCGGGCAGCCGCGGCAGGAGTGTTGTCGCGCCAAGTTTGACGCTGTCGGCGGGAGTTCCTTCAACCGCCCATCCGCGGAAATACATCCCCCTTCGTATCTCCCTCGCACGCAGTGGCATTTGCATGGTGATTGCATGTCCCACAGCGCTTTGTTGTGTGGCTGGGGCTGCTACTACAACATCTCCGAGTGGACGCATCGCCATGACAAGTGCATAAATTCCCGGCGAGTCGTATCCGTCGTCGTTTGATACGAGAATGATTGGCCGTTCGTGCGGTAGTTTTTTCTGGGTGGGTCTCATAACACGAATCTACACCCTTGGTGTGTGTGGAAAAACCCCGGGCTATTTCGTGACAAAGCCCGCGGAATACGATTTTCGCATTCCAAGCCGTTGATGTACTTTTCCATGCCATGTATCGATATCTCTTTGGTCCAGTACCCAGCAGACGCCTGGGTGTTTCACTCGGCGTCGATCTTACACCCGATAAAAGCTGCTCTTTTAATTGCGTCTATTGTGAGTGCGGAAAAACGGGTGCTCTGACTGCGGCCCGTCGGGAGTATACGCCCACTGCGGAAGTGATTTCGGAGCTGCGAGCATTTCTTTTGAAGGCACCACGCCTGGATTCCATCACCTTTTCCGGATCCGGTGAACCGACTCTCCATACGGGACTCGGTACGGTGGTTTCTTTTCTGAAGGAAGAATTTCCCGCGTACCGTGTTACTGTTATTACGAACAGCAGCCTGCTGCATCTCCGCGAAGTGCGCGACGCACTTCTGCAGGCCGATCTCGTGATTCCCTCTCTCGATGCTGTCTCCGAAACGGTTTTCAGACATGTGAACAGACCCGTTCCCGGAATGACATCGACCGCGCTCATTGACGGGCTTCGGGTTTTTTGTGATTCGTTCCCGGGGAAAATTTGGTTGGAGATTTTTCTTGTCCCGGGACTCAACGATACAACGCACGAGATTGAACTGTTCCGCGCACTGCTTCAAACGCTCCGATATGAGCGCGTGCAGTTGAACACCCTGGATCGACCGGGAGCAGTTTCATGGATAGCGCCTGTGGGTACGCGTCGGCTTGAAGAGATTGCGAGATCACTCGGGGAACGAGTGGAAATTGTGGCATCGCGTCGACCCGGCGCCTCGATGTCGGAGCATGACTCGGAGGTACGGAATCTAGTGCTGTCGACCCTGCAAGTGCGCCCTTGCACAATTTCTGAGCTCACGGATGTCACTGGATATTCAGCGGACGACCTGCTGCCTCTCTTGCACGCGCTCATAGCGGACGACCTTCTCGAAACCCGGGATGAGTCCAGCGGTCTGGTGTATCACGGACGAATCGGACGGCACACGTTCAGATAATACCCGTTCTGTGAGGTAAATAAAAAGGCCGGGTGCGTGCCCGGCCTTATAGCCACTCTGTGACTCGGATTATTTCTCAATTCCGAGTAGCTCGATGTCGAAGACCAGGGCCGCGTTTGGTCCGATGGTCTGCCCTGCTCCGCGCTCACCATATGCAAGCTCGGACGGGATGAAGAGCTGCCACTTGGAGCCAACGGTCATCATCTGCAGCGCTTCGGTCCATCCCTTGATCACGCCTGTGACCGGGAAAACGGCGGGTTCGCCTCTTTTATAGGAACTGTCGAATTCGGTTCCGTCGATGAGTTTTCCACTGTAATGCGTCTTTACCTTGTCGCTCGCTGTGGGCTTGGGACCCGTGCCTTCCACGAGGACCTTGTACTGAAGGCCGCTTTCGGTGGTTTTCACTCCGTCTTTCTTCTTGTTTTCAGCCAGGAACGAATCACCCTCAGCTTTGTTTTTCGCTCCGGATATTTTTCGTTCTGCTTCCTGTTTCGCCATCATTTCCTGCTGGTACGACATGACGCACTGGCCCGCCTGATCTTCGGTCATTGCCGTCTGTCCGCCTTTGATCACAGCTTCCATCGCGGCTGAGAGTATGGTCAGATCTACGTCGATCGACTGCAGCTTGAAGTTCTGTCCGATATTCATTCCGATGGCGTAGCTCACGCTGTCGCGGCGGGTTTTTAATTCGACGGGTTTCTGGGCGAGCACTTCAGGCACGGCTAAGGCCGCTGCCAGAAGAAGGAAAAGAGCGATACGCATACAATCCTCGTTGTTGTTCAAGTGTTGATGAAACGCGCGTTCGATGATTCTCTCAGCCCGCAGCGTCTCGGAACCGTGCGTCAGCACGATACGCAAGCAACAAAGATACGGCACGCGTGGTTCACGAAAAAGATCCGCAAGTACAACCCTTCAGCGATCAGACAACCCAAAGAGCAGTCTGCGGCTTGGAGAGAAACACTGTTGCGGTACTGGTGACCCACACTATTTCTTCCACGGTGGCAACACCATATCCTTCTATCGGCAAACGCGGCTCGATGGTGAACACCTGCCCCTCTTCGATACGTCCGAACGGCAGTTTGCCGTAGCGTTCCCAACGAGGCAGGAGCCCAACACCACCATCATGCGCTGCGCGACCCACCTGATGTCCCAGCGCGTGTGGATATTCCGGGTATCCGTTCTTCACTATGAATGACCTCGCCACATCATCCACCTTCCATGAAACGACTCCGGGTGCAAGGTACTCGGCCGCGTGTCGAATGGAATCACGTATGACGGCGAAGCCGCGCAGCACCTCCTTTGGCGGTTGCTTCTCCCCTTTTTTTCTAATGTACCACGTACGCTGAAGATCGGAACAGTAACCGTTCACCTTGATACCGAAATCGATGTTCAGAACGTGCCCGCCTTCGATCTTTCGAGCAGTCGGCCCAAAGTGTGCTCCTGCGTGTTCCGGACCGGTGAATACAGCCGGGCAGTGATCGGCCCCCCATGCCAGGTCTACACCCAACGCCTTGACCTGCTTCAGAATGAACTGCGCCACATCCTGTTCGGTTTTCCCGATGCGAAGAAATCCGGTAACCTTGTTGTAGATGTCGAGTGTAAGTGAGATCGCTTTCTTGATGTTCGCGATCTCCGCCGGAGCTTTTCTTCCGCGCAGGGCCGATACAATTTCTTGCGCCGAGACGATCCGCTCCGAGTATTTGGTCCCTTCCAGATGTTTCATGAGCTGTAAGTACATGCCGTGTGTCAAACCGTCGGCGACAACAGAATCCATCGAGAAATTGACTGCGATTTTTTTTGGCTTGAGAAAATCAAGGACACGAAGAAGCTGCGGACCTATGCCCTGCACGTACGGGATTACTTCCTGAAACAGACCTTTGTCCTTAATCGCTTCAACATCCAGACTGCCGGCGATACAAATTGTTTCGCCCTTGCGGGTAATGATCCATGCCGTCTGCCATGTTGCATGCTGCCCAATCACGATATCGATCATGGGATCGGGCATCGTGGCGCTTTCGCGCACGAAGGTGAGCCACGCATCAATTTTTTTCTCTTTGAGAATCTCAACCGCCTGAGCGAGTTTTTCTTTGATCATGTCCACGGGTTTTCCTCCAGATATTCTGACACAGTTTCTAAGTAGGATTTATCCAATCCGTGTATAACGAAGTTTGACGACACTCATCGTGGTTTACACTCTGCGGTTTTGTGCCGCCTCGAGCAACCAGACGCACCAATCATCGATACCTTCACCTGTCGTACACGACGTACGGAAAATTGTGAGTGCCGGATTTATGCTGTGCGCATAAGCGATACACGCGTCTGTATCGAAGCGCACATACGGGAGGAGGTCCATTTTATTTACGATGAGCACATCGGAGCGCCGGAACATGGCCGGATATTTTAATGGCTTGTCGTCGCCCTCCGTAGTACTCAAGACCGTTACCTTGACGTCCTCACCCAGATCATAGCTGGCTGGACAGACGAGGTTTCCAACGTTCTCGATGATACAGAGCTCTAGTTTTTCCGGTAAGCTGTGCAACGCGTTCTGGACAAGATTTGCCTCCAGGTGGCACAAACCATTTGTGATAATTTGCGCTACGGGCACATCGTGCGCTGCAATTCGCCGTGCGTCGTTGTCCGTTTGGACATCTCCCTCGATTATCGCGAGACGTAATCGACTCTTTAAAACGTCTATGCTGCGTTCAAGAATACTCGTTTTTCCAGAGCCCGCACCGCTAAGCAGGTTGACGACAAACGTCCCATTCCCGCGGAAGTACGCGCGGTTTTCCGCGGCGATCTCGTCGTTTTTCTTAAGGACCGCGCGCTCGACGGTGATAATGGACATTGCTTGCGCCTCATGTTGTGCGGAACTAAGATAGTCCCTCGGCGAGTAATACGGAATCCGCATCCCGGCACGTTACCACGCTAATGACGCCTTTTTCCATCCGCATTCTATTCCGTACCTTTTAGATTCAAATCACCACCGTATGACACACACGCACACTCTCGCGCTCTCGCGGCCGCTGGCTTTCTTTGATCTGGAAACAACGGGTACGTCCGTGATGAACGATCGTATTGTTGAGATCGCCATCATAAAGCTACTCCCCGGTGGAAAAGCGAAATCGTTTCTCTCTCGTGTCAACCCCGAGATCCCCATACCGGCCTCTTCAACAGCGGTCCACGGAATATCGGACGAGGATGTCGTTTTTGAGCCCACATTCCGCGCACTTGCTCCGACTATCCGAGATTTTCTTCGCGGCTGCGATTTTTCCGGATACAATGTCCGCCGATTCGACCTTCCGCTGCTTGCGCAGGAATTTGAGCGGGTCGGGATTTCCTTCGACACGGAATCGGTACATGTAGTGGACGTTCAGACGATTTTTCATACACGCGAACCGAGAGATCTCACCGCAGCGTACCGCTACTATTGCGGGAAACAGCATGACGGCGCGCATGGCGCTCTGGCCGACGTTCAGGCCACCATCGAGGTGTTTGAATCCCAGTTGCGACGATACGACGATCTACCTACGACCATCCCGGAACTTGAAGCCGAAGTACATCCTAAGGACCCATCGTGGATTGACTCGGATGGGAAAATAGTCTGGGATGGTGATCGTGCCGTACTCACCTTTGGTAAGTATCGAGGGAGTGAACTGCGTGACATCCTTCACAAGGATCCGCGTTACCTCGAGTGGGTGATTAAGGAAAATTTCCCAGATTCTCTGAAAAGGGTTCTACGCGAAGCTCTGGCCGGACGACTCCCCGCTAAAAAAGCACACTGAGTCGGAAGTATCACCCGCTGAAGTACAACCCGCGAAACAAGAGGAAGCAGTCATGGCGAAAAAAAACTCTGTAGAGATTTGGGGCATTCCCACCTGCGGCACTGTGAAAAAAACGATTGCTTGGATGATCGAGCACGGCGTGGAATTCGAATTCAGGAATCTGCGCGAAACTCCTCCGTCACAGAGTCTTCTGCAAAGCGCCCTCGCATCCGTCTCTCACCCAAAAAAAATGTTGAACACTTCAGGCGCATCGTATCGCGATGGCGGATGGAGCGCGAAAGCCGCCTCACTTTCAGGACCGCAGATAATAGAAGCGCTCCTGGCAGATCCTATGCTCATAAAACGACCGATCGTGCGATCGTCAAAACTTGTGACCGTTGGTTTTCAAGAGGACGAGTGGGCCGCATTGCTCTGATGAATTCTCGCTTGGCTCATGTGATGCACCGGTCATTTTCCGCTGTCTCGACCATCCTCGTCGGACTCCGGATCGGCATCTTCCTTTCCACCCTCTCCATCCGCCACGGTCGAATTGCCATCAATCTCACTTGGTGGGTCAGACATATCGAGCACAATGGAGTTGGGTGCCGGACTTAAATGCACGGCGATTCCCACAGAGATTGTTTGAAAGTTATCGTTCATCCAATCCAGACCGTTTGAAATAATGCCATCCATCCGGTCCGTTAGGGTGATCGATCGTTCCAGGGAGACAGAGAGATCGGCTGCATCACTTACAGCGATATGGATGCCGCATCTGATTGGGAACCAGATTCCAACACCCATCTCCGATCCGCTGACCATGCGTGAAGCAAGTATGGATGGATCGATATCGACTATCTTCAAATCGTAGGGAACCAGCCCTGCTCCAAGCGAGATAAACGGACGTATACTTCTATGAAGTAACAACTCTCCTGTCACCGACGCGCTTAGAGGAAATGCGAAAGTTCTGAACTCATACAGAGAGTGTTCTCCGTGCAGGAATCGATACCCCGCCGAGAGTTCAAGATCACTCACGAGGTATTGGGATTCGACACCGAAAGCTATAAGCGCCTTTCGATACCACGCATCGAACGCACCGTGAAACGGCGTTGAAGAGCCCTGAAATTCGGTCACATTTTTTACATCGCCCACAAAACGCACTGTTCCTATTCGAAGTCCGTAATATTCCCCGGCAAACGGTAACCCCTCGAAGGGCGTTGTTCTTTTTTCAACAATATTCTGGGAATACCCGCTGGTAAGAAGGAAACCATAAAAAATTACGGCGATAACAAGTACCGACACGGTGCGCATTGATGACTCCTCCGGTTTTTCAGGAAATATACGGCAGAGGTACGTCGTCAATGCAAAAAACGTACCTCATCCATTATACGCACCGAAGTTCTAAGTTGTTCCCATGTTACAATTACAAACCGACTCGCACGCCAATGCCATTATTGCAAGACGGATCTCCGTTTGCGCAAAAACAGCAAGGATTTCGATTCATTCCCGAGGGTTTGGACTCGGACCTTGCGTTTAGTCGTCGAAGCGGGTAATCCGAAATTCGATCCGGCGGTTTCGCTGACGTCCCTCAACGGTAGAATTCGGCGCCACGGGTTGAGAGGGGCCAAATCCTTGAGTTTCTATCCTACGTTCATCAACCCCCCGAGAGACGATGTACGCTTTGACTGATTCGGCCCGTTGAGCGGAAAGGAGAATGTTCTTTTCGAAATCTCCCGTTGAGTCTGTATGGCCCCGAATTTCGATATTGACCTTCGGATTATCCAACAGATTCTTGGCTACTTTATCCAGTGTTGGGAGTGATTCCTTGAGTAGGACGGCTTTCCCGCTTTCAAACTCCACATTCTCGAGGATCATGATATCACCGAGTCGTTGGAAGAGAAGCTCGCCACGCTCGACCTCGTCTGGGCATCCATCGGCATCTTTGTAGCCGTTGACGGTTTCTGGCTGGTCGGGGCAGTCGTCCGTACCGTCAGATATTCCGTCCCCATCGCTGTCACGAGCGAGCGGCTGAAGTTTCAACATTATTTCGCGGCCATCGGGCACCCCGTCACCATCCGTATCAGCCAACAAAGGCCGCGTTTTGTGCGTTACGATTTCTTCGCCATCCCGCAACCCGTCTCCGTCACTATCCGCATTATAGGGATCGGTCTTGTATTCCGTGATTTCCTCCAGGTCTCGGAGCCCGTCGGAATCGCTATCACGCGCCGGATCGACGGCGACCACTACCGGCTGAGTATAGATGTTGTCGCCATATGGGTCGGTGTTATTTGAGCTCAGGAAATACCACGCCACGCCGACGGAGAAAAAATCGAAATTGTCGTTCATCCAATCCAGACTGCTGCTCGCAATACCGTCGAGACGATCCGTCAGGGTGACCGATCGTTCAATTGTTCCAAGCACGTCAATTCTCGGTGAAATCGTGTATCGAAGACCGATCCGCAGTGGTACCCAGAATGCCACACCCGAGCTTGTCCCGGTGGCATCCTTCGCCCTCTCCCCAGTAAGGATGTTTCTAACCTCCTTCATGCGGTACGGCAATGCACCGATGCCAACGGATACAAACGGCCGGAGTGCTGCCATGGAGTAAAACTCGATGGTTGCAGATCCGCTGACCGGATACACATCGGTGCGAAACTCGTAGGTCCGGTGCGACGCACCCAACGCGCGGAATCCAGCGGCCGCTTCGAGGCCGATCCGCATGGCGTTTGTTCCCTGGACGGCTTGCCACAACCGGTAATGGAGCAATACATCGGCACCGAGGTGGAAAGGAGTGCTTGTTCCTTCGAAGTCAGACCTGTCTTTGACATCACCGATAAAACGCACAGCACCGAAGCGAAGACCAAGCCCGATTCTACCGGGTGATGCATAGACCGAATCCTCAGGATGGTCGGCATCATACTGCGCGAACGTACACTGCGTCGCACAGAAAAAGAGAATTGCGAGAGGAAGCGGCCTTCTCAGCATGGGGGTATTTCGCGGGACGTTGAACAAGTGTGATGAAACACTCCAACCCGGCAGTGCGGTCCGCACGATGCCATCGTGACTCTCCAAGAAACTGCGCAAGATACACAGGATTAAAAAAAGATGTCAGGATCAATTATCCCAAATGTGCACCAACAATTGCGGTTATTGCATTCGGTACGCACGTGATCCGTTGTCCCGGGGTGATTATCGGGGGATGTGCTATACAGGTTTTATGTCTGCACTGTGCATCGGAGATCCGAAAGGAGCCCGCATGCACTGTCAACCGCAGCGTACCGCATTCGCCCTCGATATCGAAGTTCCCGTTTTCCGATAGTGGGAGTGCAAGCAACATCTCCTCTCTGCGGAACACCTCGACACTTCTACTCATCGGAGGCATGATATTCGTAAAACGGATCAAGGTAGGATTGTTTTGCATCGCGGGAAGACCAAGCTCCCTTTCCAGAAGCCCGAGTGCGCCATGAAAGAGGGAGACGCCATCGTAGTGCGATCGGAGAATGTTCCGTTCATGAAGCAACACGCCACCGGGGTAGACTCCAGATAACACGCTTTGTTTGAGACGAATCATCCGCTCACCAAAATGTTCTCGGAGTAATTCGCCGGCGACCGTCTCCGCAACTTCGGGTTTATCTGTGAGGATAGTCACGTCAAATGGCAAAACGCCCAGTGCGGGCCGCACTATTTCCGGAGCGGATTTCTTGACCGATTCTTTGAGTCCGGACAACCCGAATCGGAAAAACTGTCGCCGGTTCATGCTGAGTTCTCTGTGTGTGTTGAGCGTGTCTGCAGTAGTCTGTCGGTCGGTGTTGTCGGACAGTGCGAGTAGGCCGCGTTGTGGCGAATCAACGTGCGAGCATCGCCTTTTTGAGATCGGCGAAAATATCCTCTGGTCGTGGGTGACCGTTGTTCATCGCAAGAAACATCAAATGCAGATGTGTCGGAGATCTGTGCGGAAAAGCATTTTTTCCAGTTCGTCCAACAGTACCGAGCAGATCACCCGGTCCAACGAATTGCCCAATCACACAGGAAACTTCTCGTAGATGCGCGTAGTACATCAGGCCGTCGGAGCCAGGATCGTACACCCACACATACTTGCCTCCACGAATGGATTGGCGGCGTTTCGAATCCATACTGTCCGGTGTCCATTCACGATTGATACATACAACCACGCCACTAGTTATCGATAAGACTTCAACCGGCTGCTTTGTGCGGTCATCCTTGTCATCGTAATCGCGGTCGCGAATAAACACGTCGTGTGCCGGGTGTCCGCCGTGCGAATTGCCGTCAAAGAAATCGTATGACGCTGCTGCGCGATACCCTTCTCCGTTCTTTCCTCCTATAGCAGCAGGTCCATAGCCACGTAAGGGAAAAACCCACGACGAACGAGGCGCGGCGGTCGAGGTCATCGCCACAGCATGCCTTTTAAGGAATGCGGCGACTGCCTTCATCCGTGCGGCTGCATCTTTCCGGGAGGCCCGCAACTCGTAAATATCGCGGAACACTCGATCGATATCAGCGATCGACTCGGGGGTTTGAGCGGATACCGTCGCAGTAGTAAAACCTATCAGAACCGCGGCAAAGAGAATGCCGCGATGTCGTTGAAGTGGAGGACCGTTTCGCGGGAGGGGTATCATTCGCTGATATCATTCTGATTCCGAAGCATCGAGCGGGCTCCGGATCAATTATTCATGAAACGAGTCATCGAGTCCTTCGCAAAATCGACTGCGACGATTTTGGAGACTCCTTCTTCCTCCATTGTTACGCCATAAAGCGTATCGGCCGCAGCCATGGTGCGCTTATTGTGCGTGACAACAATGAATTGCGTGTTCGCGGAGAACTTCCGAAGGATGCGGATGAAACGATCGATGTTTGCATCGTCGAGCGGAGCGTCGACTTCGTCGAGAATACAAAACGGACTCGGTTTGACGAGATAAATACCAAAAAGCAACGCGATGGCCGTGAGCGTTTTCTCGCCGCCGGACAGCATGTCTATCGAATGCGGGCGCTTGCCGCGGGGCTTGGCGATGATATCGATGCGTGCTTCGAGTGGGTCGTCTCCTTCGCCGAGAATCAGATCAGCTTCGTCGCCCTCGTCAAACAGCGACTTGAAAATGGTGATGAAGTTCTTTCTGATTTCTTCGAACGTGCTGGCAAACTTGTCCTGCGCTGTCTGGTTGATTTCCTTGATTGTGTCGATGAGTGTCTGCCGCGACTGGACCAAGTCTTCCCGCTGTGTTGTGAGAAGGTCGAAACGCTCCTTCTCCCGCGTCCACTCCTCGTATGCCAGAGGATTAACGAGACCGAGTGCCTTCACCTTCATGCGCAGGTCGTTGATTTCCTCTCGAGCTTGAGCAAGATCAAAAACGTCTTCCTCGGTGTATGCCTGACGCTGGAGCGTGAGTTCGTATTCTTCACGCGCGCGTTGCTCAAGAGTCTCTATTCTGTGACGAATCTCGCTGATACGTAATTCGGTTTCATGGACCACCGTGACGGACTGCGTATGTTTATGCCGTTCGTCCGTGAGCAGCCGCTCTATGTTTTCAGCGGTGTTACGTTTGTTCACGAGCTCCGATTCGATGACGCGGGCCATTTCTTCGGCCCGCTGCCGTTCTGCTCCGTACTGCTCTATGTTCCGTTCGAGTTGAGCGCGTTCCTCAACAAGACCCTCCGTGGCGCTGCGCGCGTGCTCAATTTCGCGATCGGTTGCAGCAAGCGATTCGAGTGTTTCGGTCAAGGTCCGGGCAAGCCGTTCTTGTTCGCTGTGAAGGTTTTGAATCTCTCCGATTTTTTGCACGCGTGCCAGGTTGCGGGCATTGAGTGATTCCGCACTTCGGGCGTACTCCTGTTCAAGCTCGGCGAGCGCCAGAGACTCGGCTTCGAGTGCACGTTCAATATCGGATAGCTGTGTCCGTAATTCTTCGATGCGCGGAAGAAGGCCTGCCCGCTCTTCCTCAGCCTGTTCGCGTTCCGCGGCAAGGGCTGTGCGTTCGTCCCCGCTTTTCTGAATTTGACGCTCGTACTTCTCGGCCTCGAACACCATTTGCGCAACCCGCCGCTCGTGCGCCGACAAATCCTGCTGCCGCTGCTTCATATGGTCGGCATAGAGACGGAGATCGATATCACTGTACTCCCCGTTGCGTTCTTCGTGGAGTCGCTGGTTTTCGGCGAGACGCTGTTTCAACTGCTCAACTTCCCTTGTTAATCGGGCAATCTGGTCTTTTTTCCCGATCAGTCCGCCTTCTTCCTGTCCATGGCTTCCGCCGCGGACAATGCCGTTGCTGTCAAACACGTCTCCGTCGATTGTCACGCAGCGGAGTTGCGGATACTCACGTATGCATCGATGGGCAACTTCCGCATCGCGGACCAGAAGACAGTTCCGGAGTAAGAATTGGAAAAGGTCGTCGTGCTCAGGCCTGTGCGAGACCAGTTCCGCAGCCCAGCCCACCACTCCGTCGCCGGCAATGGGGAAGGGCACCGCCTTCGTTTTCGGCATCCGCGAGAGACAGGCGAACGTCGCCTTACCCTTGCGGTGATGTTTCAGATTATGAAGGCCGCTGATTGCTTCCGTGAAATCATTGACGAGAACATAATGCGCAGCATCACCCAGAGCCGCCTCGACGGCTACCCGGAGGTCATCTCGGGTGTTTACTGCATCGGCGATGGTGCCGTAGGTGGTGGCGGACCAGTCCCTGTTACGTAAGAGATGCTGCACGCTTTCGGAGTAGCCCTCAAGCCTGTCGACCAATCCGCTGAGAAAATCGATCTTGGTCATCTTTTCGCCGATCACACTCTGCAGTTCGAATCCCTGATTCTGCAACACGTCAATCTCACCGCGAATGGTTTGGCGGCGCTCTTCCATCAAATGGAATTCCCGCTCTGCCGCGATCGCGGCTTCGAGAATCTGGCTCTGTTTTACGTCTTCGTGTGTGAGCTGTTCACGCAGTTCCGCCAGCGCTTTGCGAGCCTGCTCATCCTCAAGGGAGAGTTTATGAACATTCTTGTCGATCGACTCGATGCGTCCTCCGTGTCGATCATACTCGGCGGTGGTGCGCGATAGCTCCTGCATCGTGCTCATTTGTGCGGCGCGCCGACTGTCCATTTCGAGCTTTTTCGCAGAGACGATTTCCTCCCGCTGCACATGAGCGGTTCGTTGCTCTTCGTAGTCCTGCTCCAAAACACCCAGCTCGGTCTGTGCAGTGCCCAGTCGTTCGGCTGCCGCATTTCGTGCAGCTTCGGATTCGTGCTGGCGCGCGGTATACGTTTCTCCCGCGGCTGTGAGTCGTTCGATGCTCGAGAGCAGCGCCTTCTCTCTCTCGATATTCACGGCAAGGGCCTGCTCATACTCGCCGATACGCGCAATGTATCCGCCCAGTTCATGACGAGCCTGTTCGAGTCGTTCTTCGATTTCGCGCTCACCCGCGCGGTGTTCATGCAGAAGGACCTCCTCACGTTCGACTTCGACTTCGCTCGCATCCCGCTCGACTACCGCCGTACGCAGACGTTCCTCAAGTGGTTCGAGACGAAGAAGCAGGCTCGTATAATCCCGCTGCAGTACATCGATCTCAAGCACCCGGAGCCGGTCGATATACTGATTGTACCGCTCTGCCTTTTTTGCCTGTCGATTCAAGGAGTTCACGGCCTTTGAGACTTCGGCGATGATGTCATCGACACGAAGCAAATCCGCCTCCACTTCATCAAGACGACGGAGGGCCTCCTTGCGACGGCTTTTGTACTTTGTCACACCCGCAGCTTCTTCGAAGAGACGGCGTCGTTCTTCCATCTTATCGCTGAGAATGGTCTCTACCATTTTCAGCTCAATGACGGAATACGCGTTGGATCCCATCCCCGTATCCATGAATAGAGAAACGATGTCCTTCAGTCGGCACACGGTGCGATTGAGCATGTAGTCGCTTTCGCCGGAACGAAAGACCCTGCGCGTGATCGTCACCTCGTTGTACTCGACGGGCAGGATACCCTTGTTGTTTTGAATGGTCAGGGATACTTCGGCGACTCCAATGGGTTTCCGGGACTTACTCCCGTTGAAAATGACATCCTCCATCTTGTCGCTACGAAGCGTCGAGTAGCGTTGCTCTCCCAGGGCCCAGCGAAGCGCGTCAACAATGTTTGTTTTTCCGCAACCGTTCGGCCCCACGATGGCAGTGACACCATCGTTCAGGGCGATATTGGTTTTATTGGCGAACGATTTGAAACCGAGTATTTCGAGTTTGCTCAGATACATGGGGTCGGGATCTTACGCGCGGTGGCAGCGGTTGCCGTCACAGCGCCCGCGCGTTGTTGTTGAATGAAAAGTCCTCACACCGTTACTACGGTAGCTCCCTCGGAGTGGCCTATGATGCGGGAATTCCTTGCATGTACCACCAGGCATGTGCGAGGTAGCGCAGATACGCGAGTGTTTCAAACTCGGCGTTCAGTGACAGAATCCAGAACACCACTGCCGCTATCGCCACTGCATAACCCCCGAGGTAAAAGATGCCGGGTCGCACATCCAGAACAATTGCTGTTCCTTTAAGAAGACGAGAGAAAATCCACACGTGAAAAACGATGTTCGCTGCGAGCGCAAGAAATTCGAGCACGGGCGATTCCATCAAGCGGTAAAGAATCAGACCCAACGGTGCGAGCATTATGATTGGGAGCACGGACCACATCGAGACGCTGTATGAATCAAACAGTGTGATCGTACGCTTCATAAAAAACGCAGCGACGCGGAGAAGCACCGCGTAGACGAGAAGGAGCAGAAACAAAATTACGCCAGTCACAAGCAGATTTGAGAGCGGATTCCATGCCGCGTAATTCAACCACTGTTTAAGCCAGATTGATCTCACGACCTGATGAATCAAGGCATCTGCAAAAATATTCGTGCGCCAGAAGTACATGAGATTTGCGCACAGAAGGGCGGAACCGAAGGAGCCTATGAGCCCGACAACGGAGGTTTGGAAAATTGAGAGCATGCGCTGGTCGCGCACATCGCTGAAAAAATTGAATGGCCGCATGAATGCACGAACCACATTTTCGCGGAATCGTCGAAACACATTGTACACGATGGCGAAAATGAGGATGAGCAGAATGCCAACCACAACAAAAGATGCAGGATGCTCCGGTGTGTAGTTGCCCACCATCAGTACCGGTGGCTTCTCGTTGTTGAAGCGCGCTTTCAGTACTTCGTAGGCCAGCCGTTTCTGTCGATATGCATCAAGGATTCCTGCGGTTCCCATAAATTGCTGGACTCTGTCGACCGACATGACGGGATGCCGCAGTTGCCAGTCGGCGAAACTGTGCACGAACAATCCGGCAAGCTTTCTGTTCATTGTTTCAGCAAAGATCTCGAGGTAGTATTGGGCTTGGGCATCTATCGATCTGGGATCGCTGTACCCGTTATAGTTGCCCACTTCCACCGGATAGGAGAGACTCGACAGCAACAGAAGCCCGCTTTCGGTTACACGCTGAAGGTCATTCAGGACCTCGCGCGTCTTTTCAACCGGAGCTGGTAGGAGGTCGTATGATGCGAAGGACAGTCCATCGGGAAGTGCGGTGAGTGGCGGACGAATAAACGACATGTACGTTAGCTGCCCGTTTGTTCCGCGCAGTGATTGCAGCAGGGCTGCTCCATACGGCGCAAATCCGGGGTGCGCGCCATCGATGCCCTGAGCGAGTCCGTATGCCACAATACAGGGGTGGGCGGCGTCCCGGATAATTATTTCCCGAAGCATATTTCGGGCACTAGCTTGGAATGCGCGACGTTCGAGAATCGATGACGGAACGCCGTACACAGGAAGGTCCTGAAACACGAGCAGCCCGTACTTGTCACACAAGGACAGAAAGAACGGATGTACGGTACCCGATAATATGCGCACAGCATTGACACCGAGATTTTTCATGATCAACACGTCGCGCTCGATATCGTCCATGGTGAGCGAACGACCACGAAGGGGTGAACTCTCGAGATATGAAACACCCTTCAGAAGAACAGGGGCGCCGTTCAACAAGAACCTTGAGCCATCGGTTTGGAAATGACGGAGCCCGACATGTGTGTACGATTCATCGACAAGTTCGCTGCCGCGGTATGTTCGCTGAACAAGAGTATACACCGAGGGAGTTTCGGGAGACCACAGTCTCGCGGCAGGAATGGAAAGGGATGTTGTAACGGGAACGAGGCGATCCTGTTCAATGTCTATCCGCTTCGCTTCACTCCGGTAGACGAGTGATCCGCTCTGTGCGTCGATGACTTCTACAACGTGTTCTACAGTTGATTTCCCGTAGCCGGAAGATTCGTTAGAATCAGCGCGGTGCAGGGGAAGGGGGCCGGAATTCAGGAGTGCTTTATACGTGATTGAAGCCGCCTTGCCTTCGCCTGAAATCGAGGTTTGAATTTCCGTTTCCTGAACCCAGACGGCTCCATTCCCAACGAGTGCGATATCCTGAAGAATGCCGCCATAATGAAATCGATTCCACAGTTGTTCACGCAGAGGCAGGGTTTCCTGCGCATTCAGCGAAGGTGATATGGAGATGACAATGCTGTTGCGGCCCGGTTTGATGATCCCAGGTCCTATTTTGAAACTGAAGGTTGTTTCACCCGCATGTTTGCCAATAAACTTGTCGTTAATTCTGATTTCGCAGTAATACGAAATACTCAAAGCCACAAGCTGGAAAACCGCCTTGCGCGCGAGTGCCGCCGAAACATCGAAATCACGTCGAAACGTCAGTGGAACGATCTCAGTGCATGAAGAAGGGACCCGTACAGATCTCCATGTACCGTCGTCGTCGGTCTTATATTGCCATGTGCCATTCAGATCGACAATGGCCCGGGTTGGGGAAGCCGCGAGGAGTCCGGTTGAAGATTCAGTCGAGAGGGGTCGGCCTGATTCTAAAAATGCGACCTGAGCTGTCGCAGTGTATGCGAGCGCGAAAAAGAGAGTCGCAAAAACAGAGGCACGCATGCTTTGCAGGGGCTGAATGTAAGGGTGGTGGGCTGCCGTCGGGAGGAATCCATGGACGGATTTTAACCAAACACCCAAGCTAATACAGACGCGCAGAAGTTCCAACCTGCTGGGCCGGTGGTGTGGTTTAGAGCGAATGAACTGTTGTGGCTACAAACGTGAGGTACTGCGTCTCCGGCATTGATGCGAGCACCGGATGGTCGAGAGCGGCACCTCTCACAGCAAAAATTCGGAGATATTTATTTTGGTTTCGAGCGGATCGTTTCAACATATCGAGAAAAACATCTTCCGTGACATGCTGAGAACAAGAGCAGGTGACCAATGTTCCGCCTTCGGGTAACAGCCACATTGCTCGTTCGTTCAGCTTTTGATAGCCCTTCAAGCCTGAAGCAAGACGATTTTTACTCCGAACAAAGGCCGGCGGATCCAGGATAATCATATCGTAATTATCCTTTAATGACGCGTTAAGCGATTCAAAAACATCAGCCACATGGAAAGCTACGCCCGCAATGCCGTTGCGGCCTGCATTGGCCTCCGCCCTTTTCACGGCGTCTGAAGAGATGTCGAGACCAACGACCGAGATAGCCCCACCTCGAGTAGCATGGAGGGCAAATCCCCCATCATTGCAGAAACAGTCAAGTACGCGTTTACCTCGAGAAATCGTCTCAACAAGAAGGCGATTTTCACGCTGATCGAGGAAGAATCCGGTTTTCTGTGCAGCTAAAACATTGATAATATACGACATACCGTTAATGTTAACGGTTGTTGCACCATCGGTTCCGAGAAGAAAGCCGGTTTGAACTTGAAGTCCTTCGTAGGAGCGCCACTGCGAATCGCTTTTCTCGAAAACGCTCTTTGGTGAAAATGTATCCTGAAGCCACTCCACTGCGATCGGAACAATGCGGTCTGCACCTGCCGAGAAGGATTCCAATACAAAGACATCATTGTACCTATCAATCACCAGGCCCGGAAGAAAATCGGATTCTCCAAAAACAAGTCGATACGAGTTTTCATAGGAAACGGCGGCTCGAAAATCATCAGCTCTCCTCATTCTCCCTCTCACAAGTTCTCGGAAACTATCGAATGGTTTCCTGGAGATCATTCGTATGGCAATTAGTGAATTTCCGTTCCAGAAACCGATCCCTAGCAGGCGACCCGAATGATCAATGACTTCAACAAAATCACCGTTGATGGGGGTGCCCTCGATACGCTCCAACTCGTTTGAAAATATCCAGAGATGACCGCTGCGTATCCGGCGGTCTTCCTTTTTTCGAAGAATCGCTTTTGCTTGAGTTTCCATGCCTATAAGGTACAGCTTCTTCTGATAAAGAAGAAGCCGGATGTTCCACGTGGAACATCCGGCTTCTCGGGAGGGTGCAATCTGCGGATTATTTCTTCATTTTCTTTTGCTGCTTTGCTTTGTCTTCAAGAGAGTTCATGGCGCGCTCCATCCATCCCTGACGTTTTTTCTGTGCCACCTTTTTAAGTTCGAACTCGCCCGTTTTTCTGGTGGAGTGCCACTGCTGGAGTATGGATAACAGGTTGAACGTGAAGTAGTAGAGGTTCAAGCCCGAGGGAAAGGCGTTGAACATCACAAAGAACATAATTGGCATCATCCACACCATGGCCGCCTGTCTTGGATCCTTCACGGTCTGTTTTTGCTGGATGAACATTGTTACAGACATCAGAAGCGCGAGTACGCTGACAAAGTCTGTTCCAAGGAGCGGGATTTTGAAGGGAAGATGGAACAGGATATCGGGTGCAGAAAGGTCGGTGATCCAGAGAACAAACGGTTCATGCCGTAGATCAATGGTGGAGCGGAATATGGTGAATAGAGCGAATAGTATAGGCATTTGAAGAAGCATGGGAAGGCAGCCGCCCGCAGGATTCACTCCATAGTCGCGATAGAGCTTCATGGTCTCTGAGCTCAGACGCTGCTGATCATCCTTGTACTTCTCTCGTAGATCGTTGATCATCGGCTGCAATGCCTGCATCTTCTTCATCGAATCGGTGCTGCTCTTTGTGAGCGGGTACAGAAGCAGCTTGATGATCAAGGTAAAGAGGAGAATGACAATGCCGTAGTTTGGGATAAACGTATGCAGGAAGGAAAAAAGCGGAATGACGAGGTATTCAGAGAAGGGACGGACGATGAAAGCCCAGCCGAGGCTGATAGTCTGCTCGAGTCCGGGGTGCTGATCCTTTAGAAGATCGTAGTCCATTGGTCCGAGGTAGAGAGAAAAGGCGCTCCTTTCATTCTCTGTTTCACGAAAACGCACCTTCATACTTGCCTGGTACAGTTCGCGGGCGCCTTCGAAAGGCAGCGGAATGTGTTCTCCCTTGATATATGCGCCGTTGCCCGTAAAATCGTTCCTGCAGATCAGAGCCGTAATAAAGTACTTGTTGTGGGCAGATACCCAGTGAGTTTTTCCGTTCGTTGTCAGATCCTTCACATCCCCCATTGACGATACATCAAGAGACTGGCGTTCGTCTTCGATGAATGCACTCGCCTCGGCAAACGTGGCTTCGTCGACGGTATTAAGCTCTGTGAGTGCGGGAGAGTTGATGGTTACCTGGTACTCATTGTTCGCGATGACGCCTGATAGGCCTTTTGTTTCGATATCTATGTCGATAGCAAACTGACCGCCTTTGATGGTAAACGTCTTCACGATACTGCCGCCATTGGCGCTGGGGAGGATTGCGGAAAACGAGAAGCGAGACGAATCTTCAACAGTGACAAGTTTTCTGTTCGCCAGTTCGGGAATCTGGAAATACAGATCTTCCGTCTTTATCTCTTTACCTTCGCGCGTAATAAAAAACAGATTGAGATCGGAAGGAATCGACCAATCGATAAGTTGTAACGGTTCATTGTTCCACGTGGAAAAATTCTTCAGGGTCCATCGCTTGATGCCTCCACCCCGAGTAGAAAAGACCGCGGTGTATTTGCTCGTTTCAATGGTCAGTCGATTATCCTCGCCGCGGGCCGATCCGGCGAAAAACTGTCCGAAGCGGAGACGAGCTGCGTCAAACCGAGCGCTGTCGGGTTCGGTAGAAGCCGGGATCGCGCCCGGGGCTGCCGATTCCTGGGTTTTTACTTTTGATTCGGTCGACGGATTCTGGGGCCTGTTTGAAGCGACCACAGTGGTGTCGGTTGCAGTGGATGCCTCCGACGGTGGAGGCGTCTGCATGCTGGTATAGATCATCCAGCCCACGAAGAGCAGTGCGATGAGAACAAAACCGATGGTGGCTTGCCGGTCCATTGCTTTAATCTTGTTATTATTGGACTTATGGTACGGGATCATATCCGCTGCCACCCCAGGGGTTGCATCGGAGAATACGCTTCAGCGCGAGGTAAAGGCCTTTGAGCGGGCCATGCTTCTCGATGGATTCAATCGCATAACTGCTGCAAGTAGGATAATACCGACAGCTTGGCGGAAAGAGTGGTGACAGGAGGACTTGGTATCCGCGAACAAAAAAGATCAACAGTAGCTGAATTAGCCGTCGCATCGTTCTGTTATCCTTTGGCGGACTTCCTGTAGGATGTCAATCATATTCATTGTTGCTCGCGCAAAGGAAAGAGGTTCGGCTCCCGGTATGTACAAAAAAACACAACGAAATCCGATATTATAGTGCGTGCATGTATCCACAAGGCTTTGTCTGTTCAAGCGCCATGTTTCTCGAAGCAGTCGCTTCGCCGTATTTCGGCGTACTGAATCGGATGCTCTCTTGACAGCAAATCCCACCGTGCACACACAGGGTGGGATTTGAGAGCTGAGGGTGTAATAACAGCGCAACTCCGCTGTTTGCACCAAAGCGTGTTGGGCAATGATGTCGGAGAATGCGCGTCGTCCGCGAAGTATTTCCGATTTGGGCAACCGGAACGCGCGCGTCACATCAACGGTAGCGTGGCTCGTCGCTGACTGTCAGTTTCCACCGGCCTTTTGCGCGGCGGCGGGCAAGGACCTTGCGACCGTTTTTTGATGCCATACGGGCGCGGAATCCGTGTGTGTTTCGTCTCTTGCGTACGCTGGGCTGGAATGTCCGTTTCATGAATATTGCTGTCGTGAGTGATTCGAAAAGAAAACAGATAAAAACTTACGGAAGAAAAGTGATACGACGCAAGTCCGCAGTACGCCATAAAAGAAGAACGGCGAAGGTGCCTGCTTCGCCGTTCCGGGGTGTTGAGGTGGGATTGTTGTAAGGAAAGATCAGCTCATACGCATGGATACTCTCGTGTTCAGGAACAGCCGCTCGTTGTTCCGCAGTCTTCACACACCGTGCAAGTACCGTTGCGCTTCACCCGCGAAGAGCCGCAGCTTGTGCACATTTCGCCAGTGTACCCTTGTGCACGTGCAATCAGTACCGCGTTTGAATCCTTATTGACGCTGATGCGGGCGGTTTCAACGGCAGGGAGTTCTTCACGCCGGAGAAGCGTCGGTGGAGTGCCGGAGGTGGCAAAAGGTTTGTCTACCGGCTCGTCGACAGATTTAACATGGACAAAATCCGTGCGGCCAAGATACTCGTACCCGAGGACGCGGAACACGTAATCCAGAATTGATGTCGCGTTTCGAATTGCCTCGTGTCCGATAACAACGCCGGCGGGCTCAAAACGTGTGAAGGTAAACGAATCAACAAGCTCCTCGAGCGGCATGCCGTACTGCAGCGATTTTGATGCAAGAACAGCGAAGCAGTTCAACAGGCCTTTGAACGATGCACCTTCCTTGTACATGTCGATGAAGATTTCGCCGAGAGCACCGTCCTCGTACTCGCCGGTACGGAGAAACACCTTGTGTCCTCCGACCACCGCTTCGCGTACGAAGCCATGCCTCTTTGCCGGGAGCTTCCTGCGCTGCGCGCGGAAGATGGATTTCTCCACCAGTTCCTGGACTTCTTTCGGGCCGATGGATTCATTGAAGTCGCTCTCGTCGCCGATCTCCGCGAGTGCTTCCGCGTCGGGATCGCTGACTGTATTCAACGGTTGGGAGAGTTTTGAACCATCGCGATACAAGGCATTTGCCTTCAGCATCAGCTTCCACGACAGTGTGTATGCGCGCTTCACATCTTCAATCGTGGCATCCGAAGGCATGTTGATGGTCTTCGAAATGGCACCCGAAATGAAGGGCTGCACAGCGGCCATCATACGGATATGACCTTCAAAGGAAATAAAACGCTTGCCGCGGCGGCCGCACTTGTTTGCCGTGTCGAACACGGGAAGATCACTGGCGCGCAAGTTCGGCGCGCCTTCGATCATCATTGTACCGCAGACGTATTCGTTTGCGCGCTCGATCTCATCCGTTGAGAAGCCGATAGCTCGGAGCATGTCAAAGGAAGGATCGTTGAGTTGATCGGCCGTCAGGCCCAGCGAATAGCAAGCATCCTCTCCGAGGATCCATCGATTAAAGGCGAACTTCAGATCGAAGACGGAATCGAGATGCGACTCGATTTTTTCGACCATGTCGTTTGTGAAGCCCTTCGCCAGCAACGATTCGCGATTGATGTCGGGGCAGCCGGCCAGCGTGCCGTGGCCCTTGACATACTTCTCGATTTCCTCGATCTGTTTCTGTGTGTAGCCGAGGTACTCGAGTGCCTTCGGGACGGATTGGTTGACGATCTTGAAGTACCCGCCGCCCGCGAGCTTCTTGAATTTGACGATAGCAAAATCGGGCTCGACACCCGTGGTGTCACAATCCATTACCAAGCCGATGGTCCCGGTCGGGGCAAGGACACTGACCTGTGCATTTCGATACCCGTGCACTTCGCCCAGCTCCAACGCGCGATCCCAGCTTTCACGCGCGGCGCGAAGAAGCGACTCGGGGCAAAGATTTGCATCGATGCCCACGGGGAGCATGGTCAGTCCCTCGTATTGCGCGGGCGGCACGTTGTACGATGCGCGGCGATGATTGCGAATCACACGCAGCATATGCTCGCGGTTCGCCTGGTAGCGAGCGAAGGGTCCAACCGTAGAGGCGATCTCCGCGGAGCTGGCATACGCCTCTCCGGTCATAAGGGCGGTGATTCCGCCTGCAATCGCGCGGCCCTTTTCACTATCGTAGGGGACACCTGCGATCATGAGCACCGTTCCCAAGTTCGCGTAACCCAGTCCGAGCGTGCGGAAGTTGTAGCTTCCGAGAGCGATGGAGTGGCTTGGGAACTGTGCCATGAGAACGGAGATTTCGAGTGTCAGAGTCCAGATCCTGACCGCATGCCTAAAGGCCTCAACGTCGAATTCGTGATTCTTCTCGTTCCAGAAATACTTCAAATTGATCGAAGCGAGATTGCATGCCGTATCGTCCAGAAACATGTATTCGGAGCACGGATTGCTCGCATTGATTCGACCGTCTTCAGGGCATGTATGCCATTCGTTGATAGTCGTATCATACTGAAGACCAGGGTCTGCGGAGCTCCACGCGGCGTACGAAATGCGGTCCCACAAATCACGTGCATTCACTGTTCGATGGGGAGCTCCGTCGGTGCGGCGGATCAGATTCCAAGTGCTGCCCTTCTCCACGGCGTGGAGGAAGTCGTTCGTGACGCGCACGGTATTGTTCGAATTCTGTCCGCTAACGGTGACGTAGGCGTCCGATTCATAATGCGTGTCGAATTCACGGATATCAAACTCCGATACTCCCTGTTCCACGAGTTGCAGCGCGCGGTAGAGATAATTCTCGTGTACCTTCGCCGCCTTTGCCTTCCGAACAGCACGGCCCAGAGCGAGGTTGGATCGTACGTCCGTCGACTTCCCTTCGATCGCGGCTTGCATTATCGCGTCGAGGTGCATTTTGTTGATACGGCTTCCGGTAACAAGTGCCGCGACCTTCTGTTCTTCGATGACCTTCCAGTCCACAAAATCTTCGATATCCGGATGGTCGACATTGATGATGACCATCTTCGCGGCGCGGCGGGTTGTTCCGCCGGATTTGATTGCCCCGGCGGCGCGATCGTTGATCTTGAGGAAAGACATCAGTCCCGAGGATTTTCCTCCTCCCGAGAGGCGCTCATCCTTTCCACGAAGATTGCTGAAGTTTGTTCCAGTCCCAGAGCCGTATTTAAAAATGCGTGCTTCTCGTGTCACGAGGTCGAAGATGCCGCCTTCATTGACGAGGTCGTCGTTGACAGATTGAATAAAACACGCATGCGGCTGAGGCCGTGTATAGGCATCGTCCGAAAGCGTGATTTCGCCTGTGCTAGGATCCGCGTAATAATGGCCCTGTGCCTGGCCCTTGATGCCATACGCATAACTCAGGCCCGTGTTGAACCACTGCGGCGAATTCGGTGCCGCCATCTGTTGCAACAGGGTGAAGGCCATCTCGTCGTAATAATTCGCAGCATCCTCATCCGCGTCGAAGTAGCCGTACTGCTTGCCCCAATCCATCCAGCAGCCGACCATACGGTGCACCACCTGCTTGATGCTCGTTTCTCCTCCCATTCGCGGCGTGCCGTCGGGATGAAGTGCGATCGTGCCGTCCTCGTTATACTGAGGCACCCCAGCCTTACGGAAATATTTCTGCGCCAATATGTCCGTTGCCATCTGGGACCAATGCGAAGGCACCTCGATATTGTGCAGCTCAAACACCACACTGCCATCGGGATTCCGCATGACCGAAGAGCGACGGGTGTACGAGAAACAGTCGTACGCGCTCTGGCCCGGTTTTGTGAATCGGCGCTGAATCTTCATATCTATGACCTTCGATTTTCCCTCCGGTGGAATAGCGCGTATCCATCCACGGCATCCCGAGGGAGGCATTCACTGGCAAAATTGTAAGGGGAGCAGGTGTTGTCGTCCGGGGGATACGCCGCCCTCCCTGTGCCTTCTCACGCAGGGAAACGTGCAGCTTGCTCTATGGGTGCGTATCGGGGTGGCGGGGACATCAACCGCAAAGAAATATACGTACGACCCCGTGCTTTGTCAAGAAAAATCCGCAGACGTTTTTACTGCGATACTTGAAGCGACGCCCGTAACTCGCTGTTATACAACGCGATGCGCGGCGTTTAAATCTCGCGTTTTACTTGAAGTATGGAGATTTTTCAGTGACCTAAAAGGAACGCGGAAAACAGGGCTTTTTTCGAGGGTTACACGGAAAAAGAACCAAGAATGGCGCGCCTCGATGCACCGGTAACTTTCGGGAGATTCGCACAATTTCCGTGCAACCATTCATTGGCGAGCACTGCAAAAGACACCGCCTCCTTCGCATCGGCGGGTACGCCGAGTGCGGTTGCGTCGAAGAGCTCCGCGTTCGAAAGCCCATGGCGCAGGCCTGCGAGAAAGAAGTTGTTCTTTACTCCACCGCCGCTGATATAGACGCTGCATGCAGCGCTCCGTGCGACGAGAGGGGCGAGTTCGCGAATGATAGAACGGACCGTACACTCCGATGCAGTTGCGACGAGATCGGTGGGGCTGTTGATCTCGAGATCGCGCGCAATCTGCAGCAGCGTCTCGACATAATATCGTCCAAAGGCCTCACGCCCGGTAGATTTCGGAGCAGGTTCTCTGAAAAAGGAATGGCTCATCATCCACGAAAGCAGGTCGGCATTCACACGGCCCGAGGCCGCGACTTCACCGCTCTCATCGAACTCGCGTCCAAAAAATTGGCGCATCAGTGCATCAACAACCATGTTGCCTGGCCCAAGATCCCATGCAACCACTTCGGCTTCAGTGCAGGCAGCGGGGAGCCAGGTCATGTTTGCTATGCCGCCGATATTCAGAAGGATCCGGTCTTCTTCATCGGAACGAAAGAGGAGATAATCGACATACGGAACTAACGGTGCGCCCTGTCCACCCAGCGCCATATCGGCGACACGAAAATCGGAAACAACAGGCACGCCAGTCAGGGCCGCAAGAACGGCGCCACTTCCCGCCTGGAAAGAAGATCGTACCGCGTATTGACCCGTCAGAACCGGCTCCGGCACATGATGAAGCGTCTGTCCGTGCATTCCGATGAGATCCACTTCGCGAATCGCGAAACCCGCTTCCGTGCACGTCTGGCGCACGGCATCGGCGTAGACATGGGCGAGCAGCGCGTCGAGTACGCAGATGTCGAAGACGTTGCTCGTGCTCGCTTCCATACAATCGAAAATGCGCTGCTGTATCTCCTCCGCGTAGAGCGTTTCGGAGTAATGCACTAAATCCACCGAGGTCGCCGGACCGCTGCCCGTTACGCGCACCAGTCCGACATCAACAGCATCGACAGAAGTGCCGGACATGATCCCGCAGATCAGGCGCGTCGGGCTGTGGACAAGCGACGAAAGAACCTCTATGGGAGAACGCATGAATGGCGGCAAATCGGTGAAGTCGATAATAGGATCAAATCCCTAGCAAATAGGGGAAAAGGAATGTGAGAATCAACGATTGGAAAGATTTTTCTTGAAGCACAGGCGCAAATAGACGAAGTTTCGCGTGACAACCTCCACATCGTGTTCGCGTGTATTATCGACGGGCTTTCCCCCGTCATATTCCCACGATGCGCCCGCACTGCGGCGTATTCCGTGAGGCCTCTCATTCCGGAGGTGTACAATGAATCATGCAACACAGTCAACCCGGCGGTTCAAATGGGCCGCACTCATCGCGATCATCATACTCGGATTTTCGAGATCCTCACTGTCATACGCGACCATCTTCCCCGTAAGCAACACGGGTGACGCAGGCATCGGCACACTTCGCTGGGCACTGCAGCAAGCGAACGCTCCGTTTTCGGGACCTGATACAATTCTGTTCACGCTTCCCGGCAGCGGTCCTTTCGTGATTCTGCCTCTGTCGCAGCTTCCGCCCCTGGTGGATCCGGCGGGTGTGTACATCGACGGATATTCACAGCCGGGCAGCAGTCCCGGCGCAAATCCGCCATCAACAAGTGTCATTCTGATCGTGATCGACGGGGCTCTGGCCGGCGCAGCGCACGGTTTCGTGATCACGTGCAGCAACAACACGATTCGCGGCATGAACATCCGAAATTTTCAACAGGATGGGATCCGGATCGAGGCCACAACTGCCGGGACATTCAACAACGTGATCTTCGGTAACTTCGTCGGTACAACACATACGGGAGTGGCGGCTATGCCCAACGGGCTCAACATGCTGCGGCCGTGGGCGGGAGTTGACATTCTCGCGGATCCGATGAAGCTCGGCACGGCCACGAACAATATCGTGCGCCGCAATCTGATTTCCGGAAACTTCGCGCAAGGAGTGAGCATCTCGAGTTGTCCACCCGCCGATGTTTCCTTCAATCATGTCGACAGTAACCGGATCGGCACCGATGTCTCGGGGATGCTCGCTCTGGGGAACCGTCACGACGGTGTGTACATCGGTGAAGCCGCGCACGACAACTTCATACGGCATAATGTCATCTCCGCCAATGATACCGACGGTGTGAGTATCGTCGGGTACGTGGATGCGCATGTGCAGTGGTACACACACTCGAACCATGTCATCGGAAATCTGATCGGACTCGCCGCGGATGGAAACACACCGCTGCCGAACGGGCGTCATGGCGTCTGCATAGGAATGTATGGCAGCATTTGGCTGCTTGGCTTTGCGCCGTCGAACGATGTGTCGATCAATCACATCGCATACAACGGCGGCAACGGCGTGGTGGTATGGGAGCATCCTCTCAACCAAAACAATGCAGATAAGAACCGTATCTCATCCAACAGCATGTACGCCAACAGGCGCCAAGGCATCGATCTGGACAATAACGGAATCTCGATCAACGATCCGGGAGACCTCGATGCAGGCGCCAATCAAACGCTGAACATGCCCGTGATCACGAACGCCACCTCTTCAGGGGGTGCGTACATGGTTCGCGGGAACATCACCATCGATACGAATCCAGCGCAGGCAGTGGTCGAAGTGTTCATCGCGTCCTGGCTTCCGCCTGGCACGGCGCAGGGGCGCATCTTGCTCGGCATCACAACGCCGGATGCGGCCGGTAATTGGTCGCTCACTGGAGCGGGCACACTAACTGCAACCGACACTGTGGTGGCAACGGTGATCGATGTGCAGAACAACACGTCAGAATTCTCGGCACCCTTTCCGGTGAATGGGCCCGTGATTAGTGGGCCGTCTCTCGTGTCATTCGGCACCGTCATCGTCGGCCGCAGCACAACACGCAGTGCGATAGTGCGGAACACGGGTGCATCCACACTGGTACTGAGCAGCATCACCTGTGCTCCACCGGATTTCAGCATACTGTCCGGGCCCATTCCCATTACCATCCCCGCGGCCGACTCGGCGACATTGCTCCTTCGGTACGGTCCCAGCTCGGCGGGAGTGTCAGCCGGGATCTGTACAATTACCAGCAACGCAGCGAATGCGCCCGTTCTTGGCATTCCGTTGAGCGGCATAGGCGTGGACTCGGCTGCGGAGTTCACGATGTCGGGTGCAGCATCGGGTCTCGATTTCGGACTCGTCGCCGTGGGCGACTCGGGATCGCGCTTCGCAGTGTTTTCAAACACAGGCAATGCCGCACTCACAGTATCCATACTTCAACTGCTCGGTACTGATTCGCTGCAATATTCCGTCTCTTCCGCGATTCCTATCCGCGTGCAGGCCGGCGCCGTCGATTCGGTGCGTGTACGATTCAGGCCCGCATCGACAGGAATAAAGCAGGCGGTGCTTGCACTGGGAAGCAACGATCCGAATCTCCCATTGGCGCGTGTACCATTGCGCGGCACAGGCACTGCGCAGCAGCCCGCACTATCGGTGCAGCCGTCGGCGCTGTCGTTCGACACAGTGATTGTCGGATCGCAGCGAGAACGGAGCGCCGTCGTAACAAATACTGGAACGGCAACCCTCTCGATCACGTCGCAACAATTGATCGGCGCGGACACCGCCGAATTCACAATCACACGTTTCTGCGCTGCTGCGCTCGCGCCCGGAGGAACAGATACAGTGCGTGTGCGATTCGCGCCAGGCAGCACGGGTGTAAAAAACGCCGCGCTACGATTCACGAGCAATGATCCCGTTACTCCTTCGACGGATCTCGCCCTGCGGGGTGTCGGTGTGGCGCCGCAGACGGCGCGTATCAGCGTGACACCCAGCTCTCTCGTCTTTGGACGTGTTATACCCGCGGGGAGTGCGATCAGAAGCGTGCGTGTGGAAAATACCGGGGGAGCCGCGCTCACCATCAACACGCAGCTCATCGGCGGTCAAGACTCGGCAGTGTTCACCATCGTACACCCGGCACAAACGCCGCTCGGTCCAGGAGGCATCGACTCGATTCGTGTGTTGTACGCACCGCTTGCCCTCGGTGTTCATGCCGCACGGATCGACATCGCGAGCAGCGATCCACAGACGCCCGGCATCGCCGTACCGCTGTCGGGGATCTGTGCGCACAGCGACGGTGCCGCCCTTCAACTCAGCCGCAACTCCATACCTTTCGGTACCGTGCCGATGTTCACATCGCGCGAAGAGACGCTGAGAGTGACAAGCATCGGGGCCGCATCGCTGATCCTGCAGCAGCAACTTCTGCATGGACCGGAGGCGGGGTCGTTCAGCATCATACGCGCCGCGGCAACTCCACTCGCGACGGGAGCATCATCGGACGTGTACATCCGATTATCTCCCATCACACCCGGATCCAAGAGCGCGTTCTTCCGCATCATCTCCAACGATGCCGTGGCGCCTCTCCTCGATGTGCCGCTTTCGGGCAGTACAGTCGGCGTGTCGGCGACGGGTATCGCGCCAACGACGCCATCGCTGCAGGCATATCCGCAGCCCGTGGTACACGCGACACGTTTCCTGTTGCGCGGATACACTGTTGGTGAGCGGGTGCACGCGTACATCCACGATCTGCTCGGGCGCACTGTGCGCGTCCTTGCGCTGTCTCGGATAAACGAGGATACACACGCAACGGAATGGGACGTCCTCGACGCGGCCGGCAGACGCGTTGCGGCCGGCACCTACTGTTGTATCGTGCGGGACAACAGCACGGTGACGCGCGTGCTTGTGCTCGTCCGATAGCACGAACCGGCACACACGCGACGTGCCGTATTGAAGACGGGCAGGATTAGCGCCTGCCCGTCTTCGTATACAGATCCATCAGCTTGAGCTGCAGAAGCGCGAGCAGGGAGTCGGTGTCGCTCCGTTTTTTAATGCGGAAGGTGACCCACTTGACCTTTGGCGACAACGTGAAATACTTGAACTGTTCGCGAAACTCCTCGGTCAATTCCCGGATGCGGACAAACTCGTCCTCACGCACCGCGGGAATGGAGACGGCGGCAGTGAAGAATCCTTTCGAGAAATGCAGGACACACACAACACGCGTGCGGTACGAGACCCGGTATCCCCATCCTTTGCCATTCTCGTACCAATGCATCGCCCATTGCACCCGCGGCTCGAGCAGGTCGAGTTTCTCCTCGAAGTGCTTCAACTCGATCGCCGGGAGCACGCCGAGAGCGGCGTCGATCTGCGGCCGCGAAGGGCTGTGCTTGAAATCGGTGAAGGCGAATTCGGGCGTATCGGACATGCGGGGAAGGAGTGAACCGGTGAACGGGAAACGGGAAACAGGAGATCTTCGTAATGAGTGGTGTGGCTACGATTATGCAGACAGCGTGCTTCCGGTGATAAGCGTGTAACTCTCGAGATATTTTTCGGTGGTGCGTGCGATGACATCGGCAGGAAGCACGGGCGCGGGCGGCTGTTTGTTCCAGCCGATGGATTCGAGGTAGTCGCGGATGTACTGCTTGTCGAAGCTCGGCTGAGGACGGCCCGGCTCCCACTCGTTCATCGGCCAGAACCGGGACGAATCGGGCGTGAGCACTTCATCGATGACGATGATGTCGTCGCCGTCGTAACCGAATTCGAATTTTGTGTCGGCAATGATGATACCGCGTTCACGCGCATAATCACGCGCATGTGAGTACAGCGCGATACTCAGATCGGCGACTTTCCGCGCGGCGTCGGCGCCGATGAGATCGGCGGCCTGTTCCACCGTGATGTTTTCATCGTGACCCACTTCGGCCTTTGTCGACGGAGTGAACAGAGGTTCGGGCAGCATGGACCCATCGGAAAGGCCGTCGGGAAGAGGAATGCCGCACACCGATTTTGTCTTGTTGTATTCCTTCAGGCCCGAGCCGGTCAAATACCCACGCACTACACACTCGATCGGCAGCGGGCGCGTTTTCTTCACGAGCATGCTGCGGCCGCGGAGTTGATCCGCGTACGGCGCACATTCCGCGGGGTATTCGGATACATCCATCGAAATGCAGTGATTGCGCACGATGTGGCCGTTGCGCTCGAACCAGAAACGCGACATGGCCGTCAACACGGCACCCTTCATGGGGATCGGATCAGGCAGCACAACATCGAAAGCCGATAAACGATCGGTGGCGACAATCAGCAGGGCATCTTCAAAATCGTAGACATCGCGTACTTTGCCGCGCCGAAACAGTTTCAGATCCGGGAAATGGGTTGTTGATATGGCGTTCATGGGCTCCTCTCAAGCTCGGTTCTTGACAAAGGTACGATTTTCGGGTGAAAAGCCGTAGGACCGCAGTTCACGGCGACACATCGATCCGGGGGATGGACCGCGGGCGAAAGGAAGCTGTGAATGGAGTCTGGATTCTGTATGCCGAATTCTTCATCTTGACGACCGGATACATCATCAACCTCCTTCACGCATTTCCCCACGCCGATAGCTCCGTGCCGCCAATCACACTGATTGTGAATCCCCACTCCGCCAAGGGCAGAACGGCGCGAGTCGCTGATTCTGTTGTACGACACTGCACGGAGATGGGTCTCGACGTGACGCGGATCGACACTGCCGGCATCGGTCACGCAATCGACATCGCGCGTGAACTGAACGGCACCGAATCGGTGATCGCGGGACTCGGCGGAGACGGGACGATACACGAAATCGTAAACGGCACATACGGCGGGCGTGCAACACTGGCTCTTATTCCGTCGGGAACAGGCAACGATTTTGCCCGCATGATCGGGGTGAAAAATCCGCGACACGGCGTCGAGGCCCTGGCAGCAGGAATAGAAAGCACGATCGACCTCGCGCGGGCACACATACAGACCGCTCGAGGCACCGAGGAGCAGCGGCTGTTTGTCAATGCACTCGGGATCGGATTCGACGCGGCCGTCGGGTACAGGGCTTCACGCATGAAATTCGGCAGCGGTATACTTCCCTACTTGCTCGGGGTGTTTGCGACGTTGCGCACATTCACCCCTGCAAACGCCCGCGTTTTGATCGGCGACTATCTTATCGAAAGCACACTCCTGTTGGCCTGCATCGGCAACGGCCGGACTAGCGGCGGCGGCTTCCGTCTCACGCCTCATGCCTTGGTTGACGACGGAATGCTCGACCTCTGCCTTGTCCGCGGTACACCTGTTCGCCGCATCCTCCAGGTACTTCCCAGCGCGTTGACGGGCCACCATCTTTCAGCGCCGGAAGTGCGCTATGAGCGTGTGCGCAACGTTGAGGTGATGCTCGATCGCCCCGTGCCCGTTCATCTCGACGGGGAACTCGTCGCGGAAGATGCCGTACGCGTGTCGGTGCAGGTTCTGCCTGCCGCCGCACAGTTCATCATAGGCAACGGGGAGCGCTAAGGCAACAGAGCGGATGATGCGGCGGACGCACGCGTGGACTCACGCGGAGTCGGTCGGCAGCAGGCGCCCGATGCTCGAGCAGGGACGCGCCGGGTGTGACACGATCAGCGCAGGAGGAGCAGGGGCTGGGCCAGGCGCTGTTCGCCTCGTTCGAGTGTTGAGAAATAGGTGCCAGGTCGGAGTCCGGCTGCCGGAAGCACAAATCGATGTTGACCGGACACAAGGCGGCCCTCGAAAACGCGGACCACTTCACGACCGAGCGCATCGGCAATAAATAATCGGACGTCGGAGTCTTTTTCCAGACGCAACGTCTGATACAGGACGGAGGCCGCGGACGCTGGCTGCGGCGCCGGTGCTTCGAGAGTGATCCTGTCGGAAGACGCTTCGCGCGGAGACACGGATGTGGGTCCGGAGGTGAAGCGATAGATTTTTCCGTCGAAGGCGCAGAAATACAGCTCGTTGTTGCGATCCACACCGAAGGTGGAAATATTTTTTCCGGTGTTGAGCAGCTCCGTATTTGTGACCGCACTGCCGGGCGTGTAGGAGAGCGTCCAGATACGGCCCGTCCCGAAATCGGCATAGATGTACTTGCCCACAAGCGACGGGACACCTGTGCCGCGGTACACGTGGCCTCCGGTAACGGAGACGCCGAGCGTGCGGCCATAGCTGACGACGGGCAGAGTCAATCCGGTCGTATCACATCCGGAAGCCGGCTGGTAACAGACGGAACCCTCCATGATGTTCCATCCATAATTTTTTCCCTTCTCGATGATATCGATCTCCTCGAACTTACCCTGCCCCACATCGCCCGTCCACATGCGGCCCGTTTCGGGATCGAAGCTGAAGCGCCAGGGATTGCGCATGCCCCAGGCATAGATCTCCTCGCGGTAGCCCTCTGTATTGCCGACGAAGGGATTGTCGGCGGGGATGCCGTAGACAAGACCCGGCGACTGCGAATTCACATCGATGCGGAGAAATTTTCCGAGCAGCGTCTTGCGGTTCTGGCCGTTGCCCTGAGGGTCGCCGCCGGATCCGCCGTCACCCGTGGCGATATAGAGGTAGCCGTCCGGACCGAAGGCAAGCGCACCGCCGTTGTGATTGCTGTACGGCTGCGGGAACATGAGCACGAGCGATTCACTGCTGGAATCAGCGCGATTCGGATCCGCGGCCGACACTTTGAAGCGTGAAATCATAGTGCGGCGGGGCGGATTGGCCGTGTAGTTCACGTAGAAGAATCCGTTCTGTTCGAAGTTCGGATGGAAGGCGAGTCCGAGCAGACCCTCCTCATTCCCGCTGTCGTTGACGCGGCCGCGGATATCGAGGAACACATTCGCGGACGGCGCCGAAGAGGAAGGATCGAAGACGCGGATGATGCCCTGCTGTTCGACAACAAACAGGCGGGAGGTGCCATCGCCTGCGTGCTGCAGATCGACGGGGCGGTCGAACGACAGCGTCGGGAAGGCGGGTTCATAGCCCACTTGCGCCCGGGTGGCGCAGGAGGCGAGAAGGAGCAGGAGGACAGCGGATAATGGAACACGTATATGTGAGCGCATGAGAGCCTCGGGGGATGGGAGGGAGAATCTATCGCATTAAACACTGGGAGCTGAAAAATGATTCACCTTCGTACGCCGATCCGAGCAGGTCGCGACAGTTTGCGCCATCACCAAAACGGAAACGGGCGGCTGCGAAGGCAACCGCCCGTTCATGCACGCAATTACACTCTCGCTACACTACTTCCCCTCGTGAAGGGTGACTCGCACGAGGAATTTGCGCTTGTACGGATCGTCGAGCGGTCCACCCTGCGTCCCATCCTTCCCGAAGCCGATGTACTCGCCGTGTGCGCGGAGCTGCACGCGGTTCTGCTTGCGCAGATCGGTGTATCGAGACGATCGGCTCATCATATCGCGGTCGATCATCATCATGGAGTAATACCCGCGGAGGTTTGCGAGTTTCTTGTTTCCGTCTTGCTGCTGCATGACGGTTCCGGGTTCAATTGTCATTTCCGCGGTGCGGGCAGTAGCCTCATCTTCATAGAGTCCCCAAGCCAGCCCGCGTGGATCGACATATCCGTATACGTGCAGCACGAGTGTGTCATTGTTGGCGTAACACGTGTCCAGCATGGGAAGAAGCATGCTCTCGATATCACCGTATAGCTTCTCGAACCACTGTTCGACGACAACGGCCGACTGACGGTAATTGAAACTGTCGGGTTCGATGTAGTTGGCATTTCGCAAGCGGCCCTTGGGCCACTCACTCAACATGCGATCGAGATTCGTCGTTGTGTTCGGATACCAGTAGCCGGTGACGAAAAACGGGATCGAATCGTTCTTCGGTTCGAAAACGGGGAGCGGTTGACGGACGAGAGTGATTGTTCCCCGAAGCATGTCCTCGGTGCCGGTCGGTACCGGGACTTTGAGATGCAGGTCATTGCCGGTGGTAAAACAGTTCATGCTCTCGCTCGAGACGGTTACCGCCGTTTTCGGCCGGAGGCAGCTCGATGCTGTGTACACACCCCTCGCATCGGTGCTTCCGACATCGAGCACACGCCCGGTCGCATCGTCCTTCACCGTCATGCGGATGTTCGATCCCGGTGCGACGATGGTGTCGCCCTTCTTCCCGATGGACACGAGTCGCACCGCGCCCTCGAAGCGTACGCAGGTGGGCCTGTCGGCGGACCAGATGTCGTACCCTCCCAATCCGCCTTCGCGATCACTCGCGAACAACATCTCCGTACGGTCGGGCGAGAGCACCGCAAAACAATCGTTAGCGGCGGTGTTGATTGGCTCCTTGAAGAAAGAGGGCTCGGACCAGATGTTGTCGGAGAGGAGCCGCGTCGTCGCGATGTCGAAGGACCCGCGTCGCGCGGTGGCGAAGTACAACGTGCCGTCGCTGTCGAACCAGGGCGAGATCTCCGCGCTGCTCGAATTGACCGGCGCGGGAAGCGGCTGCGGATCGGACCAGGCGCCCTCGCCTGATTTTATCGCGTAGTACAAATGTGGCGTGCGGCGTCCCGTATCGCTGACACTGGGGTCGCGCGAGACGCGGTCGGACGCAAATACCAGCATCATTCCATCCGGCGACAACGCCGGCTGTGCGTCCCACCAAGATGAATTGATCCCGTCGACAGGCGTAGCACCTGACGGACCGTGCAGCCAGATATCCGCGCCGCCGCGGCCTCCGGCAGCGTACGTTGTGCTGAAATACGTGACCGTGCCATCGTCGAACATGGCGGTACCCGTGTTGACCACACTAAATGCGCCTTCCTGCAGAGGCGAGAGTGGGGTCCAACGTTCCGTGCGATGCAGACCGAGCCCCGTGTTCTCGCCGGTTCCAGCGGCTGTCCGTTCGGTCACAAGCAGTTTTTCGCCGTAGAGGAATTCCGGGCTGAACTTCCGATCGGCGGCAGCGAGCCGCCTGTTCGAAGTGACAATGGCGTGTTTTCCATCACGCGACACCCAGGGGGCGAAATCGTCTTCTTCGGAGTTGAGTACGCGGCAGTTGGTCACCGCGGTGAAGGATGGATTGTCGGCCGCGGGTCTTGGCGGCACCACGGTTTCTTCGGTCGACGCGCATGATACGAGGAGCAGACACAGCGCCGAAGCCGTCACGAAGGGGAGAAGATGTGTTTTCATGTCGGCCTCACTCGTTGATCATGGGATAGAGTACGTCGATGCAGATCTTCCGCTTTCCATCGCCGTCCTCGCTGATCTCGCGAACGCGGATGCACGCGTACGTGACGACTCCGCCGCGCTCGACGCGGATGGAGTACACGGATCGGAGAACAAACGTCGTGTTCACGGGAGTGAGAGTGAATCCGGTCTCGTCTGTGATGGATAGATACTGCGCACGCGTCCATCCGTTTCGCGCCTTCGACATGTCGTCGAAGTTGAACTGCGCCTCCGTCACTCCGGATTTGATCGGCTTCCATCCGCTTTTCACATGAACGCCGGCCTGGCCGAGCGCCACCATAACCGAATCCACCACGATGTCGGAGAGCTGTGTGTTCGGGAAGCCGGGATCGTAACGATCCTCACCCTTGCCCTCGACCGGAGTGAAGTTGTAGCCGTACATACCGTTCTGATTCCACTGGTACACACAGCGCGAGAAGAGGATGGGAATCGTGTCGACACGCACGGTCACATTCACACGGCTGATGCCGTTGCACGAGTTGACGAGGAATTCGGCGTTGTGGTCGATTCTCGCCGGTTGGCCGTGCCCGTTCGGCCACACGACCTCGTCGCGCGCATCGAATCGGATGGAGAAACAGCGCACGCTGCCCGGGGTGATGTCAAGTGCGCCACCCGCCACGGAAAATCCCGGCGGGGGATTGTCGAATGCGCCCGTCACGCGCAGCGTACCGCATTTCCCGGTATTGCGCAGACAGATTTCTCCAATGCTGCCCTCATAGGCGCGCGCCCGCTCGAGACCAAGGCGGTGTGTGTACCGTCCGCTCGCAGGGAAGAGACTGTCGCCCGGCTCCACCTGGCAGATCGGTCCGCACCCCTCGCCCGTCAAAATGATCCGCGTGAGACACGTCTTGTTTTCCTCCTGGTAGGTATGCCGGATGATAATCGTGTCGCGGTACACGCGCTGTTCCTTCGGCATGAATTCCACGCTGAGGAACTGCCGCTCCTGCGGACGGATCTCGGGGATGAGCGTGGAGCGCAGGGCGAACACAACTGTGTTCGACGGTCCCTTTTCCAAAACATCCCTGCGCGTGATCTGGCAGGTGTTCACAGCAAGAGCCACTTGCTGCACTTTGGTCTGTTTTTCTGGTGCCACCTGCACGAGGCCGAAATTGAGTATCGTGGTATCCTTCGGGCAGTCGCACTTGTTGCAGTTGTCGCCGATGAGATCCACGCGCACATTGAGGGTGATGTCGGCGTTGTTGGGGCCAGTCGCATGGAATATCGTGGTCTGCGTGAACGACCCACTGTCTCCCGGTGTGCCAATTGCGCGAACGCTGAACGAGCCGCGTGGCGGCAGGAGGAAGGGATTGTCGGTCACCTCCCTGCCATCCTTGTCGAGCACGATCATCCGCACGCCAGGGATGGGCGTTGCGGTCGTATACGAGATCGACAGCGCCTCGACACAGCTCGATCGGAAGAGCATGGACGACGAATCCGAGAAGGTGGCGCCGCTGCGGTTTGGTGAACAGGCCTTGAGCGAGAGAAGCTGGTTGAATATTCCCGTACACGGAAGATCCTGCGACACAAAGGGGATGACAAGCACAGTGTCGCGGCAGAGCAGGTTGGCCGATACGCGGATTTTTCCCGTGTTCTCGTCGCCCACAACAAAGAGCATGTTGGCGCCTGTCGTGGGGATGGTGTGGCGGAACAGGACGCGTCCGCTCTGATCGGTGACGGCGCGGTCGAGGAGAGCCCCGGGTATTTCACCGCGTGTTCCGTCGTACATCTCCACTGGGACCAGCGCGAGCGGCTCGGTGCGGTCGTTCTGCACTTGCACTGTGACGGCGCGCTGTTCCGCGGGGGGCGTTTCGGTAGGTGATTGACACGAGACAAAGAATAATGCTGCGAAGAGCAATGCCGCGAGAGGCGTCAGGGGATGGATGATTCGTTGCATTCCGTCATCTCCTCAGAAAGTGACGCCCAGGCGCACAAGCAGCCCGTGGCTTTCGTTGTGATACACCGACACCCGTTGATCGGGCGCGTTGGAACAGTCGCAGGGCACCTCGGTCGGGAGCTGCATGTAGCGGTAGCCGACGTCGGCCGAAATATCGAGCCACGACGCAACGGCCCAGTCCACGCCGATTCCCAGCCCCGCGAGTTTGGGTGCGGGGTGGAAGAGTGTGTTCAGGGCGAGCATCTCGCCCGACTGGTCGTCGAACACCGTGCCTGCCTGCACATAGAGGAAAGGCGAGAAACAGTCCAAGCTAAGCTGGTAGCGGCCGTGGAGGAAGAGCGGAAAACGGTTGATGTCGCGGGCGCGGAACCATCCGCCACCTATGCCGACACCCCAGCGCCCGAAGCGCAGGCCAAAGACGGCCTCGGGTCCGAACGTCGTCGGTTCGAGACCGATGATATTCCGCGAGGTATCCTCGCCGGTGAGGAGCATCCATCCGCGCAGTTCGACGAAGTACCACTGCCGCTCGCGCTGGCGGTCGTCGCAGGGGTACACCGCCCGCACGGGCTGGTACAGCGGCGGGAGGAAGGTGCGCGCGTGTGATTCGATGACGAGGATGTCGGCCGGCAGGCGGCGTATCAGCTCGCCATCGCGTGTCTTGATGAAGTAGCGCTCGTATTGGCCTTCGACACGTTCGTATCCGACTTCTGTGTTCTTGATAACGCCACCGTCCTTCAGCCGCACGACCTTGTCGTAGAAAGCGAGCGAATCGGGGCACGACGTACACGGCTGAGCGGCGGTGGGCAGGGCCAGCAGCAGATTCAAAAAAACGACCATGCCCCAGCACCACAGGGCGGTGCATAGGCGTACAGAGGGAGGATGGAAAGTATCCATGTGAATCCCTGAATGAGTGGAGGGAGAGGGGGGGACGGGAGTGATGTGTGAGAACTGCAGATCGCTGTGAAAAGGATCCCGAAGTCCTACATAGATACCTGCAATTGCGGCGAAGTGCTGAAATACGGACGGAGGGAAACCGCGAGGCCAGTGAAATTTCGCCCAAAGAGGACATGCCGTTCAGACGTCCGGTGTGTATGGAATGGAACCGGCACAACATCGCGTTATTTCATGCGAGGTTGTGCCGGTGCATTGTGCGAAGAGGTGAATGAAACGGTTCGGGAGTCAGCGATCGCCCATCCTGCGTTACCGATGAAGGGTCAGGCTGGAATCACAGCCATGTGATTACTGCAGAATCGACATCAGGCGCGTGGAGGTCCGGCCATCGGATTCGAGGCGGATAACGTAGTTCCCTGCAGGCAGCGATCCCCTGTGGAAGAAGACAGCATGAGAGCCCGGAGAGGATTCACCATCGAAGAGAGTCGCCACGTTACGACCGAGCAGATCGTACACGAAGATGCTGACCATGTGTGCCGATGCGGTGCGGTATACGACCGTTGTGCTGCTCGAGAAAGGATTCGGGTGGTTTTGTTCAAGAAAAACCGTGTTTGCCTGAGCGACATCCCTGTCCACCGAGGTTGTTGAATCCCGTCCCGTATGAAAGAACGAAGTAGCCGTTGTTGAGTCGGCTCCATCCGACGCAGTCACCGACCAGGTGTATCTGTTTTGCTCCTGGAACACGTCGGTGACTGTCACAGATGGCAGCAACACAACCGTGTCACGCAGCATCACCGACAAAGGATCACGCAGGAGGAAACGGTATCGCACCGGGTCTTTGTCAGGATCTGTAGACGGCTGCCAGGAAAAGACAATGCTGATGGGCGTCTGCTTCGGTTGTACTGTGTCCTTTTCCACCGGAGCGATGAGCGAGAATGAACTCGGCGCGCGGTTGACATTCAGAACCGTGATGGAAAGAGTCGCAGTGTCTTCCGCAGCACCGTCGGAAGCGATGATGCGGATTCCGGTATAGGGGCCCGCCTGCTCGTACGAAGGGGTCCATTCGAAAGTCGAAGTGGCTGCGTCGTACGTTGCACCTGAGGGGATGGTGGGCGCGCGGTACGTGAGGGCGGCGCCTTCCGGATCATGTGCGCGGACCGCGAGCGAGAGATGCTGCATCTCGCTAATGGTGGTGTCACTCGATGCGACTGCAAAGACGGGACGCTGATTGACATCGGTAACCGTCAGCATGAAGGATGCGGAATCGGCATCGACACCGTCCGTAACCACAATGCTAATGTTCGGGTATACGCCTGCCTGTGAGACGGTCGGAGTCCAGCGGAGCGTCCACTCGTTATACCCGGTGGAATCGATCCGCGCGCCGGGAGGGAGACGATGTCCGCTCATCGAAAGCGCGTCGCCGTCGCGATCCTCCGCAATCACCACCTCGGCGTAGGGCTGCAACTCCTGCAGCGTGCGACTGCGAGGAGAAGCCAGCAGCGACGGACGGTGATTGCCCGTGCGTATTAAACCACTCTCCGCCGCCGCCCCATTGGACAGGGCCGAGACATTTCCAGACTCGTCCGTGGTCTTCATCGCGAAGTGGTAGGTGACCCCTGGCTGAGGCATGGTGAAGGTGAGCTGCTCCACTGTTCCTGCTGCAGCCGGACGTGTGTATACCGGAAGCGGAATCGCGCTCGCCCATGTATCTTCGTCGATCGGTTCCGTCGCATACCGGACCTCATAGATATATGCGGTGCCCGACAAGTCGTCATCACCCGGTGCGGTAAAGCTGTACCGTACGCCTCCTGGTATCGAGTCCGTCGCAGCGGTCGCATCGTCCACTGCAGCGGGAGGTGTGGCGTCGCTTGAAAAGCCGGGTGCGAAGACGCAGAAGATACCTGTCCGGTCCGACGTTGCGGTTATCTGTTGCCCTCCGGGGTACATGTAGGAATCTGCAAGCCGCACCCAACTTCCCGACGTGGAATCGTAGCGATGGATGGCGAGGGTGGTCATGTCGATGCCTAGGAGAGTGCGCCTGATCGGGAGAACGATCCGGCAAGAGAAGGATAGAATCGCATCTTTCTCAAGCCGGAATGCTGTTGGATAGGAGAGCTGTATCAGAGAATCATTCACTTCAGCTAAAGTAAATTGATCATACTGAAGCACATATTGATTCGATATTATGTCGCGCACGATGTATTGTGTGCCGTGTTCTCCGTCCGGCGCGATCGTATATGTTACAGACGGTGACATAGTTGGGAGAAAACCGATGGTGTAATGAACGTGAGTTGTATCTGTCCCACCATCAATCGACGAAATGCATGACATGCTACCTTGACCATAGAGAGTATACTCAGATATGGGTATTGCAAACAACATAGAAACATGACTTATTTCATTTTTGATAGATGCATTGCATGTTACTCCAGATCCCTCGAGATACGCCGAGACAATCGTTCTGTTCGCTGACGAATTTTCATTATGAAAAGTCAGCATGATCGTGTCGTTCATGCGGTGGATACCTGCATCGAGGACTAATCCACTGTTCGAGAATGGCTTAGATAACGATTTATTACGGAATTCGGTGGGACTATTGTTTCGTCGGACGAGATTTTGGGAGATTTCGTCAGGAGAAAAAGGTGAACGTCCTTCATACTTGAATACGATAGTATGATTGTGTGCTGGACCTACTCGGTGGATGGTGGCTCTACCAGGTGCATATGGTGGTGTTGTTAAGGGATTGACCGGAACGCTGAATTTCAACCATGGAGCTGTGGAGTTTCCTGGAACTTGTGCTAGTAAACGAGAAAGGAGAGCAGATAGTGTTCCCCAGCAGGGTTGCTTGTACCTATGCCACTGGCTCGTATAGCAAGCGTTATTGATTGTCGACATATCCGGGTAATGACTTTTATTAGAGAGATATCTTTTGCCGTAGTGTTCCATCGCACCGAGTTCGGGATATATGTTTGATGGGCATTGATGGATGATTTTTTGGATGCTATTTAAGATATTATCGTATTCATCATCAAGCTCAAGAGCGTAATGACAGATTTCATGCGCTACAGCAGAACCGTACATCACTGAATTCCAACTGCTAGCACTGCTTACGTTACTCGAGGGAAGGTCAGGAATTTCTTCACTAATCCATATCTGGCCGTCGGAGAGCCCAGATAGACCGAACAGTGGTTTACTCTGATATGCACCGCCCAAATCTCCTTGCACCCTCCATCCGGTCGGAAGTTTCCCGGTCTCAAATAAATATATATCACATTTTTGCGCGTTACCGTTTGTTCGAGGTGGATCCTGTTTGTCGAAGACGAAAACGCTGTCGATTTGTATTTGGCCATCTGAGAGCTCGAACAATTGTTTTGATACCTCGTTGAATGAAGAATTAAGTCGAGGCAGATAGCTACCCATAACGGTTGAGAGATCACGCTGAACGAAAACACAAAGATTATATCGAATAATGGGCTGTGCAAGTGATAAGGTAATTAAACCACCATCTATCGCGGCTGTGAACGGTTTTCTTGCGTACTCAAAGCTACCATTGGGCATACTGACTAGTATTCTTGAATCCGCGTAAATGCTATACAAGTTTCGTGCTGACGAGGGATTTCTCCACCCTGGCTTTGAGAACACAATCTTCTCCGCCTCGAATTCAGCATTGTCGGGAATTCCCCGAAAGAGAATCTTGCCATTTGGATCAGATGTTCCCGTGCGAATGAGCTTCCCGGCATCGGGACCATTTTTTGATCCATAGACTCGGACTGTTGCACCCGGAATAGTTTGAGAGGAATTACCCATCTTAACTTCAACATCCACGTCGTATGTGTATTTGTAGGTTGACAAGATTTTTTCCAAGGGCTTTGACCAGTGCAGATCGTTACCGAATGATAACCTGAAGTAGTACCAACGGTCTTTGGTAATTGTCTGATCCTGAAAAATTGTACTCAATGATGTGTTTGCTATTCCCTTGTAAATTTCGATCCACTTTGTGACAGCATTGTTATAATATTCGACTTTAACGCTGCAGATTCCCGTAGGTGGTACTGGCCACGACACTATCACCTCATCGGGCTTCGTGTAATCCCACGAAAGTTGGAAATCCTTCGGCTGCGGCGGTACAGGCAGATGGTCATGTGTCAGCACGGGCGCGGAGGAACGCAGCGTGCCGCGAAGCGCGAAGATTCTGTAATCATGTTTTCCTGCAGGTATTGCCTGCACCGAGCGCATCGTTTCTCCGGGGCCGATCGCTGTCACCAGCGGTCGCCAGTTTTTCCCATTCTCGCCGATCTCGATAAGGAAGCCGGTAATCGCTTGCGGCGCCGAGTGCGACCAGGTAAACAGTACTGACCCCGTCCCTTTGCATTCGTCTTCGATTCCCACCCACTTCGGTGCGATGATGCGAGGTTTCAAATCGACGAACTGTGTTTGCACAAGCGCGCTTCCGAACATGTAGACAGGCAGATGCGTGTCGAAACCGCTTTTCTCCACACGGATGGCGTAGTTCTCCGCCGCCATGATCACACGTGGAGGTGTCGGGAGTGTGATGGAACCATCGGGTCCGGTTGTACCCGTTTCGAGGGGCGTCTGTTTCACTGCGTACTGGGCGTCGAGGAGGTACACAGTAGCACCTTCGATAGGATTTTTTGTCACCGAGTCGCGCACCTTAAACGTCATGGAACCGGCGACCTGCTTGAGTGTTGTCACGGTTCTGATATTCGAGTACGCGGAGAATGTCGTTCCCTTTGTCGCGCGCACCTGATACTGATAGATCGTTGTGGCCTGCAGGCCGGTGTTGTCGAGATGCTCCGAGCTGTTTGCAGGGAGCGTGGCGATCTTCTGCCAATTGCCACCCACGAGGCGGCGCTCCACCTCGTAATTGTCCTCGGCAGTTGCGTTGTCCGACCAGCGGAGGAAGACTTCTGCATGACTGCGTGCAGTTGCTTCTAGGAGGTTCGGTGCAGCCATGGGATTTGTTGTGCCGCTTCCTTCGTTGCTCAGGGCCTGGATTTCCGCTGTGGATAGGGCGCGATTGTAGATCCGGATGTCGTCCAGTTTCGCTCCAAAGTTTGCGCTATTAATAAATTGACCGAAGCGCAGGTTGGCACCGGCAAGTGTGTTAACAGGAACGTCTCCCCACATGCTGCCTTCATTCGTCAATAGCGTCCCATCCCTATATACCTTCACATCGCGTGTTCTGGGTTGTGCCATTGCAGGAACGACCACACAGTAGTGATGCCAACCCGACCCTATGTCATCCACAAGATATTGCACTCCACCATGCCGTAGATCAATACCTACCCCTATTTGTGTTGCATTCGCACGAATGACAGAGATGAGAAATGTACACCCTGGTACACTGGGATGACTTGCACCGGCACCATATGACATTGTTTGGCTTGCTGTCGTATTGTCTGAAGTCTGCCAGAAGGAGAACGACCGTTCAGCACTTCCTAGAATACAAGGATACTGTGTATCGATAGTTTGAGCTGCTCCGCTATTGAATTCATAGGCCTTACCGGTTCTTCCTAGCCGGTCATTTGTTAGTATTGCACCGTTGACTGTCCCATGCCATCCATTGCCACTCTCATCCGCAGCGTTCCCGTTGAAGGGGTACCATGCCACCAAACCTCCTGTCGGAACGGTTGAAGCCGTTTCATTGGCTAACGCCAGAATCTCTGATTGTATCAGGGAACGACTGTACAGACGTACATCATCAATTTTACCGTTGAAATAGCTGCTTGCTGCAGAGGTCTCATACCCAATTCTAAAGGGTTGAGACCCGACGTTGACATAGGAAATGCCGCTTGGAGATGCAGCAACCTGAGATCCATCTACGTAGACATAGACGCCAGAAGCATTTGCTTTACCGAGGAGATGATACCACCTTCCAGTCACAAAAGGATACACAGCTTTCGCTTCTGTTGCCGCATCCCAATCAACATTAAATATCACTCGGTTTGCCGCGTCTTTGCCTATGTAATAAGAAACAGCAGATTTGCCGCCCGTTCCCCATTTCCCCGCAACGAATTGATTTCCGCTGACATTTTCGAAAAACACCCACGCTGAAACGGTGATCTCATTCGTGAATTGCGAATTTATGTTTGTCATCAATCCGCATTCAATATAATTCGATGTCCCGTTGAATAGATATGCTTTGTTCGGATTACCGAACCGATCCGTGGATGGAGTTGCTCCATGAATCGTGCCATGGTTTCCATATCCGCTTTCATCGGCTGCGTTTCCATTAAACGGGTAATACGCGACGAGCCCGTTCGTCGGTATCTGAGCGAGACTCGTTGCCGAAACCATGAGGAAGATAAGAACAAAACGAGGTGTACACATGTCATCTCCCGAGTTCAGGATGTGGATGATCAGTGACTAATCGATGCGGGGGTGGACTCAAAGAGGGTCTTTTCGATGGTCACACGAAAGGGCTGTCTTGAACCTATAGGAGCAAACCATGACGGGTGCAGAAAAAAATCACTGTGTGCTCTCCCGCATGGCACCATTCGAAAAACAGCGTACTCGCGTCTCCTGGAAACGGCTCGTTGAGATACCATAGCAGCAGATTCTGCACCCGTGCACGTTTGTTGGTACAGTTTCCAGTACTTGAACGCAATGACCAACAATGAAGGAGCACCGCGATGAAAGCCTCGTTCGCGCACATCTTCGAAAGTTTCTGCCTGATTGGGATACTTGTTCTCGTCGGGGGGTGTAGCAAGGACGACGATCCGGTGAAACCGGGTACTTCAACGCAGAAGCTCGTGTACGTCTCGGACGAAGACGGCAATTTCGAAATCTACATCGCGAACACTGACGGAAGTGGAAAGACACGACTGACAAACAACTCGGCGGAAGATTACTGTCCACGCATCAACGCCTCGAAATCGCGCATCGCCTTTGTTTCGAAACGGAGCGATTCGTACGAAGTGTACACCATGGGCATGGACGGGAAGAATGTTACCCAGGTGACCACCGGTGGGACGCTCGGAGGTCAATACGGGACCAGCGGCGGTGTCGCTGATTGGATGCCTGATGGGCGAATTTTATTTACACGCTCCGACAAGCTCATGCGCTGCAACTCCGACGGATCACAGGAAAGTGTGCTCTATACAGCGCCACAGGGGCGAAACCTGAGCGGCGTCCGTTGCTCTCCCAATGGTGACCGGATCGCTGTTTTCACACAGGGCCCGTGGGCGTACGACTCGGAACTTTATGTTCTCAATGCCGATGGCAGTTCACCCACTCTGATCGTGAACGACGAACCCGGAGCCATGCATCTAGGTGCTTTCCTGCCTGACGGCAGCAGGATCGCGTACATGTACGATGTTTCCGGTCACGAAGAAACGAGCGGACGTCAGCTCGACACGCATATCTTCACGATTACACTTGATGGAAATGGGAAAACCGATCTCTCGGCAGGAAAGGCCCAAGGAAGTCTCGACTATGCGCCGGCTTATACCCAGGACTTGAAAAAAATTGTATTCATGAACATGTCGTCAGTACCAGGGAGCACTCCTGCGCTGTGGGAAATGAATCCCGACGGTTCAGGGCGGAAACTTCTTGTCCCAAAGGGCAGTGATCCAAACATCCGCTGATGACTTCCCGGAAAAATCACAGCGGAGCCCCGTCGGGCTCCGCTGTGCTGTTCCACTCTCTCCCCATCTCCCTACAACGTTCTCCCTATCTCCCTGTCCCCATCTCCCTATGATGCTGCGTCTCCGGCGGTTTCCCCTGGCCGCGCGGCGGTGATTCGTCGATCCGAGATTTTACACGGTTGCGGGTGTACCCACTGCCGATGTGATGGCAGGCGGTTGGACGTTTGTTGGTGTAGTGACGGATGCCGAGACGCCCGGTGCAGCCGTGGCTTCAGGGAGTCCGTTGCCGTTGCGAGTTTTGGACATTACCGCGCGGGCGATTCGAGCGGCGTGGTAACTGTCGTAGAAGACCGGATCGTCATCGCGGAACAGTTCGACGAGAGAATCGAGATCCTCGGCGAGTGTCTCCTCCGCATCGCGGAACAACTCGCTGAGATCCGACCGCGTCACTGTGCGGTGTTTGACACTGGCCTCGCGGGTGTTGAGCGCCGACGAGAACGCGGAGATTGCCTCACGCACGGCGGCCAGCAATTCCGGCGTCCCGCCGAAGCGGTCGATGCCAGGAATCGAGGATGCGTGATCTGTAATGATGCCCGCGACACGGAGCAACTCGCTGTCACGCAGGTGTCGGAGTTCCGATTCCGACAGCGCGGTGGCGGCGCGCACTTCATGGTTTCCCGTGGTCCGCGCACAGGCGTAGGCCGCTGCTTTGATGCGCAACAGCAGCGCAATCAGATTTTGTTCGGCGTCGTGTTTCCTGTCGGTTTTTCCAAGCGTCGCTGTTGCGTGTGTCACCGCTGCATCCTCGATGGCGGCGATGCGCGCATCGAAGTTGCGGATGATCTCGGCAAAGGCGGGCACTGTGGCGGTGGTCGCCTGGTTCTCGGCAAGGAAGTTCTGCACTGCCTTGTACATGTTCAGCCGGTTTTGTTCGCGTTCTTTCATTGTGGTAATCCTTCTGGAGAAAAGTGGGAGATACTGTATGTCCATCCACGGCCGTGGGAATGGTCTCACCGAAGGAATCGCGCCCTTTCTCACTGTCATTCAGGCGCGATTTCCCTTTATATGCGCCGAACTCGAATAATGTTCCCGGATTTTTGAAATTATTTTCAGTTTTTTTCTGTGAGTACCGGGACGTGGAGACACCCCGCGCTGTTTTTGCAAAAACATTGCGAAAAACGGCGCAATAACAGCAAAATCACCGTAGATATGTTGAAATAGCCGACAGCGTTTTTTGCATTTCGACAGTCCTCCATGTCGTTATTTGTCCCTCCCCTGCAATTCGTCCGATGCCGCGAGCGTTCCAGTCGGTTCCCGTGACGATTCAATCAGTTCCGGAGTCATTTCACCGCGTTCCGGAGGCATTTCATCGAGTGCCGCGGACGTTTCAGCGCGTTCCGCATGCTTTTCGATTCGTTCCAGAGGCATTTCATCCTGTGCCGCGGGCGTTTCAGCGCGTTCCGCATGCATTTCGATTCGTTCCGGAGGCATTTCATCATGTACCGCCGGCGTTTCAGCGCTTTCCGCGGGCATTTCGAGTCGTTCCAGTGGCATTTCATCCCCATCCACCGATATTTCACCGCCCTATGCAGCCAGTTCCATCTGTTCCGCAGGTGATTCACTCCTTACAGAGGACATCTCCTCAGTTGCCGGGGGCGTGTGAATTTGTGCCGGCGGCATGGCGCTCCGCTGCGGGGATAATCACTCCATGTCCTTGAACTCGGCCCCGTGGGAACGGCTCAACACCTGGCAATCGCTCCTCACCGCGCGTTCGTCAAACCTCCGTTTCCTCCGTTCCTCCTGTACAAACCGGCCCCGCGTGCCGCTGGAGGATTTCTTCGGTCGCAGCCATACAACGAAGGAGGCCGCACGTATGCGGCCTCTCGGTCAAGTACAAGGAGTGTCCCGAGGCGCGGTCGTCATTCGTCCCCCGCGGCCCCCTTCGGTAGGAAATCAGTGTGTCATCGTGTGATGACCATGGTCTTCGACAAGACACCCGCAGGTGTGGCTAACCTGTACGTATACACGCCGGGTGGGAGTGCGGATCCATCGAAGGTCACGGCATGGTGGCCGGGAGAGCGCTGCTCATTGGCAAGAAGTCGGGTTATCTCGCGGCCGAGTGCATCGTGTACGGTAAGCGTCACACGGTCCGATGCATCGAGCAGGAAGGGAAGCGTTGTTGTGTATGGAAAGGGATTCGGATGGTTCTGTGCGAGGGCGAGTGCAAATGCAGGTTCAGGCGTATTCGATTGGAGAATTGTGAGGCACCTTTCCTCCGAAGGCTCCGAGGTCATCACAGTTGTAATACCGACCGAACGAACGCGCCAGCAGTAATTTTCTCCCAACAGTAATCCTATGCTATCGGTGTAGTTGGTATTATTGACAGATACTCGGGCAACCTCTGTCCAGCTATCTGTAGATCGGCGCCGTTCTATTGCAAACCCAAGTGAACCACTTGTAGTGCATTCCCAATCCAGGTGTGCAGACGGAATATTTGAAGATGTTTTCGTGACATTGAGATTGTACGGTTTGGCGAGTCGAAGATGCTCCCGGCGAACAGCGAACTGTTTCCATTCTCCCCATACTTCATCCTTACCTTGCAAACGGACCATGAGCGTGTCACCGTCTTGTAGGCTGTCTACCGGAAGTCGTACACGAAGCTGTTCGACGACCTGATCAAAAGCACCGTCAGACGGTACAACCAGTTTTTTCAGTGGATATCCCAAGCCTGGTCGGAAGATGCGGATCTCAGCATTCATGACTGCAGCAGTGCCAATATACGAGCCACCATGATACTTAGTAGAAGGCAACTTGATCCCCACCGGTAAACTCCACATTCCTCTAACGGGATTGCCGTTGACGTCGATGAAGCCGGAACTCTTGACTCTTACGTACACTAGGTCTTTGGAGCTAATTAATGGAATTCCGCTGTTTTGCCAGTCGATCTGTGCTGTCGCGTCACCGCTTTGAATCCTGAGATGCATGCCCAGTCCCTCGCCGGGATCGCGGCCGATAAAATACTCTGCAGAGTCTATGGTTTGTTTTTGAGCATGCGCTATAGTTAACGCGATGCATGTCAGAAGGAGAGGTGTTAGTCTCATGTTAGCCGTCCTATTTTCGCGTTTTTAATATCCGACCCGACCGGACATTTCGAATTGAATCGTGCCATCAGTATTGAGTTTGATGGAACCTGGAAGATCTACGTAGGGAAGGAGCGGTGCGTCTAGGCCACCATAATATCCCATATCGCACAAGGATCCATCCCAATCGACAAGCCCTCCCGGCCCCTTCCCGTACAATTTTGCATTCCCAGGCCTAAGACTTCCATCAGAGGAGAACAAGGGATCGCTGTTCTCATTGTTGTCATAATAATAGGAATAGCTCCACCCGGAGTATTCTTTTTCAACTGTATTTCCGTAATTACAAGAATACTGAAAATGAATTGGACCGCCGGCATATTCCTGCTTCCATCCACAATAGTTCTTGTAAGAAATGCATCCGAGAATGAAACATTCTGGACTACTGTGTTTTTGGAGAAATCCCGCACCGCCGTTCATCAAGCTGATTGTGAAATATGCCTTGGCAACACCCTCAAAGACGACCCCGGAAATTGCACAGTTCATTACCACCGAGTTAGTCAGAATACCACCCATCATATGTACTCCGCTTCCAGCAGTATTTGATATCTTTACCCACATCAGTTTTCCGGTTTTCATCGTTACGGTATATTCTTCATCGCTCGTAATCGTAGTATTCTGAAAGCCGCCACCTTGCACAATTACATTTTTATCTATTGTGATTGATTCAGAATATATGCCCGGCAGGATCCTCACTGTATCAATCGGGACGGATGGTGGCTGCGTGTCGTTAGATGCAGATATGGCATCATGAATCGTGTGGTATTTAGGGAACCCATCAGGTGCAGTACCACCTTTACCATCGACCCATCGAATGCGAGCGTGTGCGGCTATGGTAGAAAGGGCTAGAATGAGGATAGTGAAATGAAATTTTCGCATGTTGAGATTCCATTGAATGTGGTTATTTACGTGGATGATTGATTGAACGAGCGCGATACGGTTAACGCGTCCTACGTGACCATTTCTGGATTGAGTTGTTCGCGTGACATGGCTCCGTGTCATGTGATCCTTGGCGTTGATGACGAGTATTGTCGTACTTGCATTCAATATTTACATACAGATCATTTTAGGGCAAGTGAGTCAGGTAACACGAATAGGTGTGACAAAGTTGTCGTCCTCAATCTTTTGGATATGGTAGGTGCAAGGACATCTTCCTGCAGAGATTTTCCTGTGTTCGGTGAAAATATTTGTTGATACCTCCGAAATGCCGATTAAAAAAAACATTATGACTCCTACGAGTTTCCTGTGGGATTGCAAAGATCTCCACCCGTTGGGGATCGCGTGTTTCACTACGATTAAATCACGGAATGCAATCGATTCCGCTCTCGCTAGGTTTCACCACACGATTCTCGGCCTGATTCCACATTCGAGGAAAGCCGATATAAGAGTGGATATCCCCCTTCACCGCCTCAACAACGCCTCAACATCGTAGGCCGCGGCGACGTAGGCGTTGCGGAAGTTGTTGCGATTGGTCGAGTCTGCAAGGAAGACGGTACTGCTTTTCCGGACGCGGTACTCGCCGGCAGGCAGTCGGTGTGTGCCGCTGATGATGGCGGTGCGGAGAGAGTCGCGTGAGGTAGTGAGCGCAAGCTCGCAGTACTGAAGACCGTCTTCGCTGCCGATCTCGATGTGGTTATCCACAAACATGATCTCGAGGATTTCCTCGAGTATTCCGTGCAGGAACGATTCCATGAATTTGCGATGGTGAGTGTGTCGGAAACCGCGTCGGAAGCCGGTCAGGCAGACTCCGCCGCATGCGATATGTGCGCAAGCGCACGATATCTCTTTCCCTACCATACCTTCATGCGGTGACCCCTGCAGAAAATCCACCGACCGGAGGGCGTCGCTGCGGCGGACCTCACATCCCACTTGCGCCTCTCCGCGTCGTCGCGTACTATTACGTCGATTGACATCGACAACGGGACACCTTCACCGTCCGAGCCGCCCGTGGACATTAAGGAACTCATCGTCCTACTGCTGACCGACCGCGCACGAGACCGCGACATCGCGCGGCTTGCGCATACGTGTCACGCGCTTGCGAAGTCGCTCATCACCTCGTTCCACACGCGGCACCTGCGGCACTTTTCGCTCGCGGAGTATTCGACGGAGAGTTTCGCGTGGCGCTGTATCACTGACCTCTTTCTTCCGCGCGACGGGGAAAGCTGTTACGAGCTGCGGACCTTTCTGCGCCAGCGCTTCGCCGATCCGTCGTTATGTACCGCGGAAGAAGCGGCTATTGCGCTGCGCATGGTGGTGAGTAAAAAAGTGTCACAAACAATTCCCGAAATCTACGGCGAGCTGGATCCGGACTTCCGGCGCCTGCTGCGCAACATCCTGCGGCATGTGAAAGGATCAGGCGGCTATACACTTGTGCACAGTGTACACGGGCTGCTTGTGTTACGCGTCAACGCACACATTCCGCTCCGTGAAAGGGCGGAGATGCCCGGTGACGAACTTCTGCGGCTGCTTGCGGAAAGAGGACGTGCGGGTGACGCCGCGTCACATCTGGTGGACGCGGTGTTCGATATTTTTTCGGCGCAGACGGAATACCGGCGTCTGTATCCGCTGCTGGGGCTTGCCGCGCTACTGCGCGATTTCCACGCTCTGCACAAACCCGCTGTCGAGCAGGTGAACGATCCGACCACCGTGTCAATGGAGCGTGAAGGGGTGCAGCGCCGCGTGGATCGCGCGGTGGAACATGTGGGCGAAATACTCCTGCGCTACACACAACGCGGCAGTGTGCCGCGCGAGCGGGCGGGGGCGCTGCGCCTGATGATGCGCCGCGTGTTCGAGGACATGGCCGACGGCGAATGCAGAGCCTTGTACGATTACTACCATGCCGCATTCGGCACGGATTCCTACATCGAATACCGCGACCTCTGGCGGTCGAAGGTGGAATATCTCTTCCGTGTGGGCAGGGATCACCTTCTCCCGTGACATTTTGAAAAGTTTTTCGGCAACGGGCTCGACATGACGGTACAAAGAAACAGACAGCCATGACACATACACATTCACAACCCTCCGAACATCCTCCCGAACGCGAGATCGAGCGTTTTGTGCTGGGTATCTCCGACTCGGAACAGTCCGGTCTCGTACGCGCGCATCTTGCGGAGTGCTCGTTCTGTGCCGAGACGGCCGACGTATTTCGCGCCGCTCACGCGGCGCTGAGCGAGACACTCGCGCAGGAACCGCCGGCAGCAGTATTCGCAGAACTGGAGGCCATCGGGGCCATTACGCCGCAGTCGCATGCCACCACGTTAGAAATGCTGCCGGTGCAGCGCAGGCGTACAATACACGGCGCTCCACCGCCCACCATCGCCCTCGCCGCGCAGGATGTGGATCGGAAGCCGCGCTTTGTCGCCATTCAAACACTTGCCACCGGCGACGAATCGACGTTGCTCCGCATCATGGCCGACAATGTCGAACACGGGACCATTCTTCAGATCGTCTCCGATTACGAGGTCTACATGTCGGATGTCGTGCTGGAATTCAGCGGTGGCCGCGGGATGTATATCACCGACGCGACGGGCGAGGTACGGCTGCCCCACTCGTCCGCATCGACGTTGACCGGTGGTGTTGCACGGCTGCACGCGCAGCGGGCACGTGGGCGCATGGAGGCGGGCGAGTTGACCGGTATCCTGTCGCTCGACGACGGAAGCACGCTCGAAACAAGCGCGGGTGAAGCGGCGGGCACACTACGCATACGGCACCGCGGCGCGGACGCGGCCGTGGACGATCACGCCCTGTTGGTGGAAACTCCCGACGGCGGCAGGCATCTGGTACCATTCACCCAAGGTGAGGCGATGTTGCCCGCGGCGACACTCACGAAGGGAGGTCACCTGACGGTGTACTGACGACACATGCCACTCACAACCGCGGAACTGCATCACGAGCAGCAGCACATCAGGGAGCAGTTGCTGTACCTGCAGCACAGCCCGCGCAATCGCGCGCTGATTCTGCACGACTGGATCGATCGTATTCTCGCACCCGCGCACGGCGCGCGGGCGCGGAGCTTCATCCTCGAGGCCACCGCACAACTGTTTGAAGTGATCCCGGCACTGACCGCCATTGGCTGTCCGCCGTCGTTTCCAGCACAGTTGCATGACACCGTGCGGCGCGCCGTATCCGCAGTGCCGGACGCCTTCGACGCGGCCGATGTATCACGCGCGGACGCACGTCTGGTGTATCTGCAGAGAAGCGTCCTTGCCTGGCTGGGCGAGGTGGAGAGTGGTAACGCCGTAGATGCCGTCACTGGACGTGAGGGAGGCACCGAACGTGAACGGCTCGAGGAATACATCACACGGCTTGAGGCACAGACTGACACACGCGCCGAGGAGTATCGCAGGATCGCGGACGAATGGGACGCCCAGGTACAAGCGGCCGCCGATACCGTGTTCATTCCCCTCCTGGAACACGATCTCACGGAAGGAGAGATACGCGACTTCCACCCCTTCGGCGCGATAGGGCAGTTGCATGTGCGCATGCGTCGGGCGACAGGCGGCGAGGAACAAGATGTGCTGCGTTTCGCGGACGCGCAGCAGGCGACACCGGAGACGTTCGACGAAGTAACAGCGGCACTCGCGGCCATGCGTGCGACACTGGCGCAATTCGAACGGCATACGGATGGCGGGCGACTGATCGTCGACATTGCGAGTTCGAACGGCGACCTGCGTCTCGTCGGTCGTTCCGTCGGGCTTGGCGCCGCCGCGGGAATGCTCGCCGCATGGAGCGAGGAGATTCACCGCCGCAATCACGTGCAGTTGCGCGCGGGGGTGCTTTTCACAGGCCGTATCACACGCGACGGAAACACGATCGCACTCGACGAGGAACACATCGCGCGCAAGGCGGAGCTGCTGCACTACTCTCCGTATCAGGCCCTTGTGCTGCCCAAGGCGAACGAGGCAATTGCGCAGGCGCGCCTCGACACATTGCAGACGCTGCACCCGCAGCGGCACGCGCGCCTGTATCCCGCGCGGGAACTCGCCGATGTGTACAACAGCCGGGCCGTGATCGACATCCGGACGCGGAGTGTTGCGGAACGCGCGGGTCGCGCCGCACGAAGACACGCCACCGTCCTCGCGATCGTATCCACCATGCTGCTGCTCTGCACCGTTGCAGCGTGGTACATCTTCAATGTGGACCTCGATACGAATCCATACAGGACAACCCTGATGGAAAACGAGTTTGTCGTCTGGAATAAAAACGGGAAAGAACTCTGGCGCGCACCGGCGGGGTATCCCACGAAAGTGTCCCGCAGGGGACTGACGGAGGAAACCATCGTGCATAGCGTCGACACGATGTATGCACGGTGCGTGGATCTCGATGATGATGGAAGAAACGAGGTTCTGACCAGTACATACGGGCTTCAGCGCGGTCGTTCGGAATGGCTGACGTGTTACAATAGCGACGGCACGGTGCGGTGGAAACGCGATCTCTTTTTCGGAGTGCGCACCAAGGAAGGTGATTACCGCGAAGATCCGGTAACGATAACACACCTATGGGATGGGATGCTGAAATCCACCGGACAGAAGAGTGTTCTCGTGAACGTGGGAAAAAACTACTATCCTCATGCGCTGACGCTTATGGACACCGCGTTGAATGTGCAGGGCAGGTATATCCATATCGGAGCGATACGAAATTACATCGTGCTCCCTCCGCGTCGCGGCAGGAGCGGAAAAATCGTGCTTGCAGGTCAGCACAACGGCTTCGAGGGCGCAATCGTTGCCGTGCTCGATCCCGATAGTATCAACGGTACCTGCCCACAAACGCTCTCACACGACCTCATCTGGCCGGTATTACGGCGGAACCGGGAGGATGCGTATCTCCTGCTACCACAAACCACACTCGCGCGGGTTGTAGGGGATGGGCGGATTCCCTACGCTATTGTTGCAAACAGAACCGACAGCACCATCACGATAAAACTGTTCAGTGTGATGATACCCGACGATGCACCGTCGTACGCGGGAGAATGGGCCTGGATCGATTTTGATCTCGACTGGTCGTTACGACCAATGAAAGTGAGGACGTCGTCGCAATACGACAACCGCAGAGGCTTCATCATCGAGCGAAAACCTTGGCCTCGAGGGGATGAGAAAGAGGAGTTCCTGCGCGGGATCCGCTATTGGACGGGACAGTCGTTTGTCGACTACAACACGTGGCGGAAGTTGAAGCCGGGATACAGGATTCAATGAGAGAACAGCCGCAGAGAGATGGCCGGTATAAGATGTATCAAGGACAGTGGCACGACGTGAAATGCTGAGCACTGCGGAATTGCACCACACACAGGAGTTGGTGCACGAATCGTTGTACTACCTGCATCACAGTCCGCGCAATCAGGCACGGGTTTTACATGAATGGCTCGAGACACTCCGTGTACAATCGGATCCCGGGAAGGCGCGGAGTTTCCTCGTGGAAGCGTACGCACAATTCGTTTCGGTGATTCCGAAATTGAGCGCTCTCGGCTGTGCGCCAGAATATTACGCGCTGCTTCGCGCGGACCTTGCCTGGCTGCAATCAGTCGCCGACTCGGGACTCACGAGCAGCGACATACAGAAACTCGATACACACCTTCTCGGGCAAATCCGACGGCTCGAGAGTTGGCTGGGCAAACCCGGCGCACCTGACGGCGGGTGGGACAACGCGCCGGCAGGTGCGGGCGCGCGTGAGATCCTCGACGCGTATCTCGAACATCTTGACGGCAGTGCTCCCGGACTCGTCGACGTGTACCGCGGCATTGCCGCGGAGTGGGACGCGGTGCTGCTGCGGCCGCCGGGAGTCGTCTCTATCCCCGTTCTGGAAAACGACACAACACACGGCGCACTGCGCGGCTTTGTTCCATACGGTTCGTGTGCGCAATTACATATGCGTGTGTTTCGACACGAAGGCAGCAGCGACGACGATGGCGTAAGTCACAGCGGCGATTCACCACTGCCCGCCGATGTGAACATCGAGCTGCACGAAGCGCTGCACGCTATACGTAGCGGCGCCGCGTGGCTGCAGCACGGGTCGCAGGCACAGGAACGCCTCACGCTCGACGTGTCCTTCTCCGAAAATAACATGGCGATCGAAGGGCGTTCGCTCGGCCTGGGAGCGGCCGTGTGCGGACTGGCGGAGTGGAGCCGCACGCGGGACAATGCCGAATACTTCACCGTTCCCGCGGGCACAGTGTTTACAGGACGCATAACAGGCGACGGAACCGTACTGCCGCTCGAGGTAACTCATTGCGTGTTGAAGGCCGAGTCGCTGTGGTACTCGCCGTTCAGTGTCCTGGCGCTGCCGCGAGAGAACGAAGCCGCCGTCCAGCAGCGGCTCGACACACTTCGCGCAGCACATCCGCGGCGGTCGTTTGAAGTGGTGCCTGTGCGTTCGCTTCGCGACGTGTTCAACAACCGTGTCACCATTCACACACGCCGCCGCCCGATGCGCGAGCGTGTCCGGTTGACGCTTCGGCGGAATATGCGCAACATCGCGATTGTGTCGAGTCTGTTGACAATATCGCTGCTGAGCACCTGGTTGATGTTCATCGCGGATTTCGACACGAATCCTTCCACCTATGTTACACGCGATAATCAGATAGTGGTGATGAATGCACGCGGGAAGGAACTGTGGTCGGTGCCGCACGGTCCGGATGAGGAGCCGATACACGAGTTCGACATACAACAAAACGGGCGCACGTGGTCGTCGGCAGCCATCGTCGATTTGAATGGGGACGGAAGGAACGAGGTGGTTTTTGGGCATCCCAGGCCCAAGGATGGATTTTCGGACTACATCTATTGTTACAACCCCGAGAAAGAGGAGCAGTGGCGCGCGTATCTGGGCTTCCCGCTCGAAACACTCGAGGGGAACTACTTGACGTGTTCGCGCTTTCGACTCAACGCGCTACAAGTTCTCGAACGTGATGCAGTTCATCCGCCGCGCATTGTTGTGGCGGCAACAAACGATGCCTACAGTTGCACCGTGTCGGTTGTTGATACCGGCGGCAATTTCCTCGGGCGATATCTGCACATCGGCAATCTCAAGGCGTTGCGCACAGCGCGTGTCGGCCAGGACCGCCGCCTGAAAATTCTTGCGGCCGGCACTTTGAACGGGTACATGCAGCCGGTTCTGGTAGTGTTGGATCCGGACCACGTATACGGTGTATCGCCTCAGAGCCCGTTACACACACTTCTGCAACCTGTGCTTCCTCCCGCGCCGGAGATGTATTACATCCTGTTTCCCATTCCCGACATCATTGCCCGGTACGGACAAGAATCGTATCAAGGCGCTGAAATAATGGCTGCGAACGACTCGATCGTAACCGTCAACTGCCTGCATGGAATCGTGCGCGACGATGTAACAGGCAAGAGATTTGAACACATTTCCCTGCACTATTCGTTTGATCCACGCACAATGCGCTGTCTCTCGGCCAAGACAACTTCTACATTTGAAGATGCCTATGACTGGTTCGTGTCGAAGCAGCGTATCCCCCCTGTTCCGCGCGTGGAATATGCCCGGCGGCTTGTACCCCTGGTCAGGTACTGGAACGGAACATCGTTTGCCACGAATCCGACGATGAACCGCCGCTACATGCAGCGAGTGGATTCGATCGCGGCGCAGAAAACGCCGCGGTGATCCGGCGGACGATCTGTACACCCACACACAAAATTTTGTTATCAGGTGCATTTCGTATTCTCTTCCCGTAGTTTTCGTTCGACAGAGGAGATGCACCATGAAACGATATCTGGTATTGGGTCCAGTGATCTGTTGTATCAGCGTCATCGCCGCCGCACAGTCCCATACATGGCCGCCCAGTAATCCGGGACCCGCGCCGATCATGCGGACGCTGCGGCTGCCCGGCGGGAAGGTGCTGCCCTCGTCGCTGCGCTGGAATCTCGTCTGGGCCGATCAAATCGTGCCGCAATGGGTGACACCCGCGCAGGTGGGTTTTGCGGCGAGGAACTACATCGGCACACAAAAGATATTCCGCGATCAGCTCGCGGAGTTCGAAGCCGTGAATTCGAATTTTATGGCGGTGTCGTATCACTTGGCGGCCGGACTCAATCCCGCGCACAACAGCGACTGTCCGGATCCCAAGGACAATTCCGGCAGCGACTTCATCGGTGTCGTCACACCCAAGCGTTATGTGTCCGAATACACCGAGTATTTCCGGCCCTGGCTTGTGGACCGCGGCATTGCCGAGAACAGTCCCTCCTTCGAGGCGATGTTCCAGCACTACGACGAGGTGCTGCCCGCGAAACGTGTGTGGCATCGCGATCCGTACTGGCTGATGAACATGGACGATGCGCATTGGCGGGCGTACCTGAGCGCGGTGTCGTTGGAGTGGATGTCGGGCAACGGCAATCAGGGCATGTTCTTCGATGTGGCTGTCGAGACCAACGCCTCGTTGTTCAACCCGAACGTCTGGAATCCGCAGCCGGGGAACTTCGACTGGTGGATGGCGCCGCACAAACCGTACGGATACGCGGGGACGATGGACTCGCGCACAAAATTCTCGCAGTACATGAACAACACGTACCGGAGCTATTTCCAGCATGTGTACCGCGCGTTTCATGCGGCGGACACGGCTTTCCTTGTTCTGCCGAACACGGATCAGATGATCACCACGGTGTATGATCCCGTGTGGCTCGATGGTGACGCGCAGGGCGAGACAGTGGACGGTGTCATGGTGGAGAGTTTCGGACAGGCCACAATCGGCGACATGTATCTGACTCTGGAACGTATCGTGCGGCATGTGACGGGCCGCGGGAAAATTCTTCTCGCTCAGGCGTATCCTGCGCAGCCCGAGGAGGCGGCCCGGCTCATCGGCATGTTCATGCTTGTTAAAAACGAAAACAGCTACGTGAATTTTCTCGGCAATCAGGGTGTCGAATGGTATGCGGCATACGAGATCGATCTCGGGGAACAGAGTCCCTGCCCCGCGACGCTCGATCCACTTCGCGAACAGGGCACCGGAGCAAACTCGCTGTGGCGCCGCCTCTATTCGCGGGGCATGGTGCTCTGTAACACTGCGGACACTGAAGCCGGCTACCTCCTCGCGGGCTCGTCGTGGAGCATCGTCCGGCCCGTCGGTGGCGGCGATGTTCGCGCGGACGGCTCCCTTCCGTCATATTCCGTCGAGTACACACCCGCGGGTCACAGCGTGACAGTTCCCTCGTGTGATTGTGTCATTCTTCGCGATACCAGCAGCACGGGCATCGCCGGCACCGCGCGTCCCGATGATGCCGTATTGCGTGCCTTCCCGCAGCCGGCGCATGGCAGCGTCAGGATAGAACTCGGGACGGGCGAGACGTCTCCGCACGCAGTGCGTCTCGTCGACATTCTCGGCAGATCGATCCCGATCCGCTGGTCCGCATCTGCCGGAGAAATCGACATCCGATGGACGGGGATCGAGGCGGGAGTGTATGTGGTGTTACTCGAGAGTGGTGGCGGGATGAGGAGTGTGAGGGTTGTTGTTGGGCGGTGGAAAGTAGAAGGTGGAAAGTAGAAGGTAGAAAGGGGAAGGGGGAAGGGGGAAGAGAGAAGAGAGAAGAGAGAAGAGGGAAGGGGTGGGATTGGGACGGCGATAAAAAAGTGAACGCAGAACACGGCAACGTGTTCTGCGTTCTGGTTACGGTGTTCTTCGTGTGAGGTCAGCGCGTGACGCGGAAGCGCAGGGCCTGCGTGTTGTTGTCGAAGGCGGCGATGTAGGTGCCGGGTGAGAGGGAGCCGAGCGGCACGGTGAGATGCGTTGCTCCCGCTGTGAGAGTATGCGTCGAGAGGCGCGCGCCGAGCAGCGAGTAGATCGTGATGTTGCGGTTGATCTGCGCCGGCGCCGAGACCGACAGCACGAGACGATCGGTCGCGGGATTCGGATAGACGGTGAACGTGAGATCGGTCGCAACGGGCCGGTCGACCGAGGTCGGTGACGACGGTGTTACTTCGACCGAGCGTTCGACGGGACCAGAGCCCGCGCTGATCTGGAAGGTATTGCTCTGCGACACGTATCCCGGAGCGTGGAAGAACAGCGTGACAGTACCGGTGGGCGCTTCGTTCATCTCGTACAATCCGTTGGCATCCGACACCGCATAATCACTGACACGGCCCGAGGCATCGTAGAGAATCGCGGTGGCTTCGGGCAGCGGCGTGCCGCCGAGTGCAAAGCCGCCGATCTTCGCGCGGATGGTGCCACGAACAATCTTGCCGCCGGTGAGGCCCCAGCGTTTCTGCAGCGAGATGACGATGCCGCTGATGGTGCTCGCCGAATCGACGCTGATGCGTGTGGCCTGCGTCCAATCGGGAACCGCGACATCCTGCGCCTTGTAGTAGCCCGGCACATGTTCGCGTGTGTACGGCATCGCGTAGATCACATACTCGCCGGGCTTCAGGTTGAGGAATTCAAAATTACCGATGCTCGATCCGGTGCTGTCGGTGATGAAGCCGCCCGCTTTGACGAGTATCGGCGACTGGGCCACTGTTTCGATCCGATACAGTTTGAGCATCGCGATGAGCGGCGCTGAAGCGCTGTCGACCACGGAACCGCTGATGCTGCCGTTATACGTCCTTGTTGTGGGAAGCAGGAAATCGATGCCGCTGCGATCCACGGTCAACGTGATCAACGTGGCAAGGTTCGGGTCGGGTGTATTGTCATAGTAGCGCGACTCATGCCCGCCTGCAAGATCCACGGCCTGCAGCAGATAGGTTTCGTTCTCGGGAAGCACGAGCGTGTACGTGCCGTTGGCGTCGATGCGCGCGGTGTACGACTGCCGCGTGTTCGTGTTCATCGCAATCACCTTTGCGGTGGCGATGGGCTGATTCGTACCTGCGGTGACCACGGTTCCGGTGATGGTTTTGGTTGCGGTTGTCTGGGACGCGACGATCATGTTCACCGATGTGGAATCGTTGCAGCGCACGGTGACGGCAGTAGCCGATGCCTCATCTGCAGCATCCAGATACCATTCCGTGGTGAAGCCGGCGCCGTAGGCCTTGACGATGTACATGCCGCTGTCGGATACCGCCACGGCGAAAGAACCGTTTTTCAACTGTCCGCTGAAGGTGAGCGCGGGCGGGAGATCGATCCGTTTCACGTACACCGTGCCGTACATCGGCGTGTTGTTCTGATCGAACACCGTGCCGGTGATGATGGCACATTTGCCGGGATTCGACACGCTGTCCTGCCCCACCATGACGTACCACGACTGCTGCGCTGTGATGGTGGGATTCGATTGCAGATACGCAGCAATCTTGAATGTGACCTTACCGTTTGCCGCGGGTGTCCAGCGAACTTCGCCGGTCAACGAATCGAGCGTCGCGCCCGATGGAAGGAGAATGGACCTGTAGAGAACAACGTCTGATGGAGGTCCTTCGGCATTGGCATCATACACGTATTCAATACCGATCTGTGCCGTTGATGGGGGAGTCGATGTAAAACGCACGCCACCGCGCTGCGCTTCGTTGAGAGTGTGGGCACTGCCGCAAGCGACAACGATCGCCAGCAGAAGTGCTCCGGTCCAGAGTCGAAACATGGTCATGGTGTGTTCTCCGGTGCTGTGTATGAACGGGAAATCTTGGTGATGGAAACGGGTCTTGGTTCTTGTACGATCAACGTGATATTACCAGGTGAAACGGAGCGTGGCCTGGAAATAGGTGCGTGTTCCCTGCATGAATGTCGCGGTGAGCACACCGGTGACGATACGTTCCGGTCCACTCCTTCGAAGCACGAGATTGGTGACGCCGATATTCGGGCTACTCGTCACAATACGTTCGGTCGGTGTGACGGAAAGTGAGTCCTTGCCTTTGGCAAACTGAAACGAGGCGCCGCTGCCTGATGCCGGATCGGTTGTGAGATCGCGTGTGGTGTTGTCGATGGCGAGCGAATCGACCACCGTCACCGCGTACAAAGCTTTTACAGGATAGTAGGGTGGCGCAAGATGGGCTGTGACGTGGAATCGAAGAAGGGTGCGGCCGCCGCTCGTATCAACATCGGCACGCACCGTATCGAGGACGGGCTCCCAGGTCATTTGATTCTCGGTGGCGCTGAAATCAACATCGGTGGTGATCCATTTCGGCTTCGTGTCGACGGGATTCGTTGTATCGCCGAGTACCGTGCGCCGGCGGGGAGTATCGGGTTCGAGAGGTGACACGCAGGACATGACCACGCCGAGAGCGCAGAGTCCGAGCAGCAACACACCGACTCGTTGCGCGGCGGCCCGCCGCGGAGCAGCGTCAGAACGCAACGAGCAGGCCATACGTCACACCGATTTTTCTTGTGGTGAACCAGCGGTCCTGAAACGGATATGCGACGAGCAATCCTTCGATTCCTAGTTCAAGGGAGAGCGGCGGGATGACCGCATATTGCAGCCCCACGGCCAAACGCAGTTGCGGCCAATACTCGCGCGTGATTCCCGCATGTGTGGCGATGCTGCCTGAAACCCCCGCCTCGGAGCGTGCCCAGAGCGGACGGTACCGGTAGGCGACACCGATCCACGGCGTCAGAAGATTCTGCTGATATCGAACAGTGCGTCCGTTCTCTGTGCCCTCGTATTCCTGCGGGTACGCCTCCTGTCCGCCTTCGAGGCCCAAGGCGTGTTCACTCCCGAGGTTGTACATCAACGACGCAGCCATGTTGTTCACAAACGGGGAGGAACGAGGGCCGATGTCGGTCGAGGGGGAGGGAGAAAGGCCGTAGCCGCGAAGCCGCAGAAGGAGGCGGTGCGTGGCGAGTCCGCTGCGCAGAGGATACGATGCACGGAGGTCGCGAATAAAGTCGGTCCCGCGGCCCTGAATCACGGGCGAGGTGCCGATCGGTACGAGCGATTGATGCGCGGGAATGTCCTGCGCAGTCAGGGCTGGTGTCGTCGACGCGGATGCCGGAAGGGTTTCCTCCATCTTCGCCTGTGCTGCCGCGGCTTTGTCGGGTGGAACAAGAGGCGCTGCATTGTCGTGCGTTCCGAGCGCGCCGCTGCCCGAATCGCCGCCGGTGCCGGACCGCGTCGCGGCGTGTGTGACGGATGTGGAATGTATGCCTGTACCCACAGCACCGCTTGTTTCCTGTGCGCGTGCGTCGCGAACGGTCGCGGACGTGTTGTCGGATGCTTGCGATTTTTCGCGCGGAGCGGGTGCCGATGCGGGCGCCGTATGTTGTGCGGAGAATGTGCGTGTATCGGCGGACTGCACACGTCCTGCGGATTCCGCTGGTGCTCTTTCCGCGAGTGAACCTTCGTGATCCATGCGTGTAGAAGCAGGAGCCGGTGCAGCAGGTACCGTACGTGCGGGAGCGGGGACTGCGGGAACCGTGTGCGTTGAGACGGAAGGGGCTGCCGGATTCGAGGAATTGGACGAGGAGAAGAAATACAGAAAAACGCCGCCGGAAAGCAGAAGCACGAGGCCGATAGCGGGGAGAAGTCCCATGCGGCCAAGTATCGGATTCTTGTGTCCCTTTTTTGTGGTGACCGTGGCGGCAGTATCGATGCCGAGGCGCGCGAAGAGCGCGGCGCCGAGATCGGCGGGCGGAGTCATGGCGGACGAGTACGCGCGTGTTGCGCTGCGGATCGCCTGCGCGCCGCGGAGAGTATCGCGCAGCGCCGCATCCGCCGCGAGCTGCTCGTAGAGCTGCGACTCGCGCGCGGCGTCGAGTTCGCCGTCGAGGGCGGCGTCCACGAGCCGTTGATATTGGTCAAAATCCTGATGTTCCATGACGATGCCTCGCGCTCGGGGGCTTTATGGTTGCGTCAATTCGACGACATACGGGTGGAGAATTTCGCGCAGTTTCTTTCGCGCCCGCGACACGCGGATACGCGCAGACAGCGCCGTACAGGAGAGAATGCCGCCGATGTCGTCGTAGGACAAATCCTCGTACTCCCGCAAGAAAAACGCCTCGCGTTGCTCGGCGGGCAGCAAGGCCATGGCGGTATTGACGAGTTCGAGCAGTTCCCGGTTCTCGAAAGGCCGGTCGTGAACCGTCAGTTGCAGATCCTCGATGGAAATGCTGGGTTTGGTGTCGCGCTTGGCGTTCAGGCAGAGGTTGCGCGCGGTAATCAGCAGATATGCGGGCACGTTGCGCACATGCGTCTTCTGTTGTCCACGCTCGAAAAAACGTGCAAAGGTGTCCTGAAACACATCCTCGGCGCGTACCGCATCCCCGAACACACAGCGGCAATACGCCCAGACGCGCGCCGAATGCCGGGCGTACAATTCGGCGAAGGCACGGTCGGCTTCACTTTTTTCGGCCGACAGACGTCCGAACAGCTCCTCGTCGCCCATACGGCGGCAATCCGGAATCGGATCGGCGGCGGCGGGTATTTTCTTCGAAGGAGTTTTCATGGCATGTGCGGCGCGGACCACAGGATCCGCCACCATCAATGACACCGCGCGGAGGTATTTGTTTCTCTGCTATTTGCGTGATTCCCGTACAAAAAAAAACCGCTCCTGGGGAAGGAGCGGTTGCCAAGCGTTTGTTCCGATCCCGGTAGGGAGGGCCGAGATCGGGGCTAGTGGCACGGGCTAAATTACACGATTCTCCGTAAAAGTCAAGTCGATTTTGAGGGCTTTTCTGTCTCCGGTTCCGCTTCGAGCTGCTCGAGCATCTCGAAGGCGTACCGCAGATGCGGGATCACGATCGAACCACCGATGACGAGTGAAATATTCATCGCCTCCATGATTTCCTGCCGCGAGGCACCTTCCGTCACACAGCGGTCGAGGTGATAGAAGATGCAGTCGTTGCAGCGCAGCACCATCGAACCGACAAGCCCCATCAACTCCTTCATTTTCACGGGGAGCGCCCCTTCGCGGTACGCGGCCGTGTCGAGCGCAAAGAAGCGGTTGAATTCCTTCATGCCTTCTCCGAGAATCTTTTCGTTCATCTCGGTGCGGTAGAGGCGGGTATGGGAGATGGAATGGGGCATGTCGTGAATGGGGTACGGGGTACGGGGAACGGGGAACGGGGAGAGAGAAATGGGAAACTGGGAACGAATCGATGTTACATCTCTTTTCCCCCTTCCCCCTTTTTACCTTAGGCCTTTTCCGCCCAGACGAGGGCGATGTTGATGATGGTAAGCACGGCCTTGTGCATGTCCTGCACGCTGATCCACTCGCGTTTGCTGTGGAAGCTGTGTTCACCGGCAAAGATATTCGGACAGGGAAGTCCCATATACGAAAGCCGCGCGCCGTCGGTGCCGCCGCGGATGCTGCCGAAATGCGGCGTGATGTTAACACGCTCCATGGCGATACGCGCATTTTCGAGGACGGTCGGGTGTTCGTCGAGCACAAACCGCATATTCCGGTACGATTCGTCGACCTTGAATTCGACCGACGATTTCGGGTGACGGGCGCACACTTCCTCGGCGAGCGTGCGGAGCATCGCTTCCTGTTCACGAAGTTCGGCCGTTTCAAAGGAGCGGAGAAGGAACTTGATGCTCGTCTCCTCGATGCCGCCGTTGAGCACGTACGGATGCACGTATCCTTCCTTGTCGGCGGTTGTTTCGGGTGAGAGGCGGCCCTTGGGCAGTGCATCGATGAATTCGGCCGCGAGCTTGATGCTGTTCACCATCTTGCCCTTGGCGAATCCGGGATGGATGTTCACACCTTTGAATATCACGGTCATGCTGTCGGCGCAGAACGTTTCGTTCTCGATGGAGCCGAGCTGTTCGCCGTCGATCGTGTACGCGTAGGCCGCGCCGAAGCGCGCCACGTCGAAGTACTTCGTGCCCTGCCCCACTTCTTCGTCGGGGGTGATGCAGATGCGTATGGTACCGTGTTCGATTTCGGGATGTGTGATGAAGTAGTGCGCCGCGTCGAAAATTTCGGCGATGCCCGACTTGTTGTCGGCGCCGAGCAGCGTCGTTCCGTCGGCGGTGATGATGGTTTCGCCCTTCTTGTGCGCGAGTTCGGGATTGTCCTCCACCGTGATCACAATGGAAGGATCCGCGGGAAGCACGATGTCGTTGCCGTCGTAATTCTCGTGCAGCACGGGCTTCACGTTTTCGCCGCTCACCTCGGGCGACGTGTCCATGTGCGCGATAAATCCGATGATCGGGATGTCGGGCTTGTCGGTGGTTGCGGGAATGGTGGCCATCACGTAGCCGTGCTCGTCCATGTCCGCATCTTCGAGCCCCATCTCGCGCAGTTCCTTCACAAGTTCTTCGCCAAGAATGAGCTGCTTCAACGTACTGGGAAACGTTTCTGACGTTTCAGACGACTGCGTATCGTATTTCACGTATTTCAGAAAGCGATCAACACAGGTGAAGGTTAAGTCGGTGGGTATCATGCTGGGTCTGAGCCTGTTGTGGGTTGGATGCGTGGGGTCGGGGGAAAGTGGAAAGTGGAAAGTAGAAGGTGGAAAGTAGAAAGTAGAAAGCAGAAGGTGACGTGAGACGGATTGCGTGCGTGAATGCTGCTGTATTCCGTGTTCTGCGTTCTATCTATTCGTAGCGCAGTGCTTCGATAGGATCGAGGTTCGCGGCCTTCCAGGCGGGATACACGCCAAAAATAACACCAATGAGTGTCGTGACGAAGAGGCCGAGCAGGGCCCACCCGATCGGAAGGACCGGAGGGATTTCCAGCAGAAAGGCAACCAGATTCCCACCGCCCAGACCGACGATGATGCCGATAAAGCCGCCGAGCTGGCAAATCACGATCGCCTCGATGAGGAACTGCCGCAGAATGCTGTTGCGTGTCGCACCGACGGCTTTTCGCACGCCGATTTCCCGCGTGCGCTCGGTGACGGAAACGAGCATGATATTCATGATGCCGATACCCGCGGCGAGCAGGGCAATGGCCGACACCGCGCCTGAACCGATGCGAATCTGCAGCGTCATGTTGTTCACCTCCGAGATGAGCGTCTCGTTGGACACAATCTCGAAATCATTCTCATCGCCGGCAGGCACTTTCCGGATAGCGCGGAGCAGGCCGATAACCTCGTCGGTCATCGCGTCGTAGGTGTCGGGACTGGCGGCTTTGGCCTGTATGCCCACCCATCGGGTTTTCCCGAAATGATCCAGGAAGGTGGTCAGCGGCACAGCCGCAAAATTGTCCATCTGACTGCCGAAGAGGCCGCCTTTCGATTCGGTCACACCAACAACCATAAAACTGATGTTGTCGACACGCACCGTTTTCCCGAGCGGATCTTCGCGGGGGAAGAGGCGCTCGGTGATTTTCGGGCCGAGTACAATAACGTTCTTTCCGTACTGCAGTTCCTGTTCGGTGAACATGCGCCCGTCGGCGATGACACGATTCTCCGTGTAAATAATCTCGGGCGTGGTGCCGTCGAGACCGATGTTCGGCTCGGTTTTGCGGTTCTTATATGTTATCTGCACCGGCCAGTAGGACGATTGGACGCACACGTGTTCGGCGAGGCGCGACGCGTCGCGTATGTACATGCCCTGTTCCACCGTGATGTCCTTGCGGTTCCGGTATTTCATACGTGTTTCGGGACCATGCTGCATCGCGGGATATTTCTGCACATTCAATGTATTCGAGCCGAGAATGTCGAAGCTCGACACAATCGTATCCTGCAGGACGCTGATCGCGGTCATCACCCCGATGAAGGAAAACACGCCGATGACAACACCGAGCAGGGTCAGGAATGCGCGGAGTTTGTTGGCCTTCAGCGCGGCGAGCGCGAGACCGACAGTTTCACGGAAGTCGATCGTCTTCATGTGTTCTGTCCAAAATCGGGGGATGAAACAGTGGAGAAAATTCCGGGGAAAAATCCCGCATGCAACTTTTCTTGCAAGATACTGTGTTTTATACTGTGAGTTACATCCACCGTGAAATTGCACCAACACCATAACGCCCTGTCCACGCTGCTGCTCGTCACTCAGCTTCTGCTGGTTGTAGTGACGATTCCGCATTTCCATCTGGCTGCGTTGCACAGGACGGAATACCGCGCTCTTCCCTCTTCGGGACAGGAGGCGGCGCATGCGTCGTCGGTGTGTTCGGTCTGTGTTCTGCGCAGTGATGCTCAGGCCGACGGGATAGAGTCCGCGCACACGTGCCGGATGTTTGTCTCCGTGGGCAGCAGCAGCACACCCGTGCGGGACCGGATACTGCACGCGGATGCCCACTCGATTTTCCTCCGCGGCCCCCCCTCGGCATAAGCGGATGGAGGCAGGGACGCCTCCCGTGTGTGCCGCTCGAGAATACGGAAGACGCCACTCGACGCTCTTCCGCATGTGATCGTGTGACTCGGAGTTTTTCCTCCGCTGATTACGTATCCGCACGACCGCTCAAGAAGCGATGTAGCCGGATCCCGGACGTGCCGGGTGTATTCCTACATTACCGCCGAGGAAGTATGAAAAATGTATTCGTGTCGCTCGCGATGATCCTGCTGCTGTGCACAGCAGGAGCCGCCTATCCGCGCCGGAATCAGTCACGGCCGGCAGGTGCATCACGCATTGTGCTTTCGGGGACGGTAATAGACAGCAGCACGGGCGAACCGCTTGTCGGCGCCTCCATTTTTCTGAAGGAGCGCGGTACAGGACAATTCTCGCGCGTTGACGGCGGGTTCGCCTTCGACGATGTTCCCCCAGGCAGATACACACTACAGGTTCGCTACATCGGCTATTTGGAAAAAACCCAGGTTGTATTCGTACGTGAAAGCATGCGACTGACGCTCGCACTCGCGCCAGCCCCCGTGCTGTTGGCCGAAGTGGATGTGACTGCAAGCATATCACGTTTCCGCGAATCCTCCGGCACCCAGGCACGTGAGATCATGACTCCTGCTGAGCTGGACCGCCACAGGGGACAGACACTCGGCGAAACACTCGAGGACATCCCCGGCGTCACCGTTCTTCAAACCGGACCGTCGATTTCAAAACCGGTGATCCGCGGTTTGCACAGTCAGCGGATCAAAATCGTCAACGACGGCATTGCCCAGGAGGGTCAACAGTGGGGCGGTGAACATGCGCCGGAAATCGATCCCTTTGATGCAGACCGCATCGAAGTCGTGAAAGGAGCGGCAGGGGTTGAATACGGGGCCGGTGCCATCGGCGGCGTTGTGCGTCTCGATCCGCGCCCATTCCCAAACGCCGACGGTATCGGTGGAAAACTGGCCCTGAATGCATTTTCGAATAATATGCAGGGTGCGGTGTCCCTCATGGTGGAAGGCCGCCATGAGGCCGTACCCGGACTCGCATGGCGCGCACAGGGCGGAGCACGCAAGGCCGGGTCGGCACACGCGCCCGGGTATGTGATCGGCAACTCCGGCTTCGAAGAAAGCACGGCATCCGGCGCCGTGCGCTATGACCGGGGTCCGCTCGGATTCGAGGCAGCGTACCGCCTCTTTGAAACGACACTCGGGATCTATCGCGGCTCACACATCGGAAACTACGATGATCTGCTCCGCGCAATCACCGCGGGTCATCCATTGACGGACTACAACTTCACCTACGATATCGCCGCACCAAAACAACATATCCGGCACGATGTTGCATCACTCACAGGATCGTATCATAAGAGCGGATTCGGGGTGATCGACTTTCAGGCGGGATTTCAAACAAATCACCGGCAGGAATTCGATGTGCATCGTCGCTGGTTCGATACAAGCGCCGCCGATCCACGTCCGGCCTTCGATCTGACTCTCGAGACGCAGACGGTGGACCTGCGCTTTCGTCGCGAACCCGGCAGCATTTTTTCGGGATCGATGGGAATCAACGGGCTGCGGCAGACAAACATCGGCAACAGTCTTTCCTTCCTCATCCCGAATTTCAGGAGTTACGGTGCAGGCGTTCATGTTCTGGAAAGTGCAACCGTCGATGATTGGTTTTTCGAGGCAGGTGCCAGGGTTGATTATCTCACGACACAGGTTTTCGCCTACGCTCCGAAAAACGTGCCCGACACCACACACAAATACGCCGGCTATTCCGCGGCTCTCGGGGCGCGGTGGGCCTTCGCCCCGGATTGGTCGATTGCGGTAAATGCGGCTGCTGCGTGGCGTCCGCCCAGCGTGAATGAGCTGTACAGCAATGGCGTCCATCATGGCACCGCGCAGTTCGAGATAGGTGACGGGCGACTCGCGGGAGAGCGGAGCACCTCTATCGATTTCACATTGCGTCATGGCGGTGAGAGCACAATGTTCGAGCTGAATGCGAGCCAGTCTCTCTTCGCCGATTTTATTTCGCTGGTCCACGAAGCCGAACCCACGCTCACACTGCGCGGCCTCTTCCCCACCTTCCGATACATGCAGTACAACCGGATATTCCTCCAGGCGGTGGACGCGTCCCTGGAACAGCGCGTGGCGGAATACTATCGAATCGGATTGAGCGTCTCGCACATTTATGCGGCAGTGCTACCCGGATCCGCGCCACTGCATCAGATGCCAGCCCCACGTGCACGCCTGACGAATCACTTTCACTTGCCCGCGCTTGGACCGTTGCACGAACCATATCTCGAAGCCACGGTGCTTGCCGTCGCACGACAATACCGCGCTGCCGACCAGTTGCTGCTCGCTTCACCGGGCCAAACACCGCTGGTTCTCACACCACCCCCGGGGTATGTGATCGTGGAACTCGGCGCAGGTGCGGACGTGGAATTCGCGGGCACACGGCTCAGCGCAAGCCTGCACGTCCGCAATCTCTTCAACACTCCGTATCGCGACTATCTCAGCCGCTTCCGGTATTACGTCGACGAACCGGGCAGGGATATCGTGCTGCGTCTCCAGATTCCCTTCGGCCTCAGTGCCGGCGAGACCGGGGAATAATCGCCGCCGCACCATTTGTATTTCGCATCCATCAAAAATTCACGGAAGATATCATGTACACTTCTCACATACGCAACCTGACTATCGCGGCCCTTGCGCTCGCTTCTCTCGTCTTCGCTTCATGCAGCGACGATCCGACGGCACCTCCTGTCGACAACGAACATGCGCCTCCCACAACGATCACGGTCGAACTTGTTGCGCTCGACGCAGCGGGGAATCCCACGACTCAAAAAACAACGGCAACCGTGCGTGATACCACGGTTGTGAAAGGGAAAGCACGCGTGGAAGGGCTGCTACAACTCGACGCCGGTGTACAATACCGCGGCAGCATCACCCTGTATGATGAATCAAAATCGCTGGCCGAAAATGTGACCAGCGAGATCGTGCAAGAAAAGGACGGACACATCTTTTTATTTGCACCGGGAGGCGGCCTCGACGCGTCTCGGATTCTGATATCAGACAAGGACAAGGACTCGAAGGGGTTCGATGTCGGCCTCACGTTCCTCCTGCAAACAACGGCCGGGCCATCCGCAACGGGTATCATCAACGTGCAGCTCCGACATTACGACAGCGGCAATAAGAACGACACGGTGTACGATACCGATATCAACAGCAACATCCCGGTGCAGATCCGTTAACCGGACGGTCTCTCCAACGGAAGTAGACGAGCACACCATTCGGCGGAGGCTGGGTATTCCCGCCCTCATCGGAAGCAGAACAATTATAGGAACGGCCGTCCCGTGTGTGCGGGACGGCCGTTTCGTATAACGGAACTCTGAATTGTATCAGCGGATGACGAGCACCTGATGCTGTTCGCGTTTGTCGCCGATGATCAATTCGATCGCGTATCGTCCGGAAGGCAGCGACGCGGCGTCCCATGTGAACGTGTGGTCGCCCGTGGAGAGCAGACCATGATGCAACGTCGCGACAATGTTGCCGAGCGGATCGAGGACACGCAGCGAGACATCTGCTCCCGCAGCAGCGGTTTCCGGTATGTACACGGGGACGAAGCCGGTGGTCTCGAGCGGATTCGGGTAGCTCTTCCCGAGCAAACGATCGGGATTGCGGACTAGGAGTTTTTCACAATCGCCCTCAATCGCGAACGATGCATCCTCGGTGATTGATTGGAGTGCACAGAGACGCTTGAACGACATCGTGTTCCAACGCAGGCGAGAGAGGATGGAAGATTGTGTCGATGGAACGCGGAACACCAGTGCGAACAGCTCCGAGGTCCGGACCGTGGGACCCTGGGGCGCATCCGCCGAAAATGCGAGGACGCCGTTTGCAGCGGTGGCGCGCACGGGGATCCCTTGGAGAGCATAATTCTCCGTCAATACACTATCGAATTGCAAAACATCCGCCGGATACGAAAAGGAACCCGCGATCGAAAGCACTTCGTTCGACGACACACTATCGGTGGTAATAATAGGAACGACCAACGAGCCGTTCGAGTTGGCGACCATTGTGTTTGAGAACGAGAAGCGCACCTGCGGTACACGATAGGGTGCGGTGTAGGCCGTGTCGGCAAGCGCCTGCTCGCCGTTGTAATGTCCTGTGACACGCACAGCGCGGCGGGTACCGTCGGGACAGACGTTGGTACTTCGATAGGTGAGCACACATCCGTCCACAAGTTCCGACGAAATTTCCTGATACACATTCGCCAGATCCGCGCCCGTGCTCGAGAGGAAGAATTTTCCGCCGGTGCGGGTGGCGAGTTCACCGAGCAAATCCTGGCTCACTTCTTCGCCAAGACCAACCGTGTACACAGGGATGCCGAGACCCGCCGCTTTGTTTGCGACAACAGTCATGGTCGTGTTCCGGCTCGCATTGTCCTCACCGTCGGTAAGAAGGATGATGGCGCGTTTCCCGCTCAAATTCCGAAGGCGATTGATGGCCGTGTCAACGCCAAGCCAGATGGCTGTGGATTTATCGAGTTTAATGCCTTCGAGTTTGTCGTGGAGGAGTTTCTTATCGTTTGTCAGTCCTTGTTCCGTTCTGACGATGCCACAAAAGGAAACGAGAGCACACTGGTCGATGGAGAGGAGCTGATCGATGAAAATATGAAGCGCGCTTTTTGCTCCGTTCCACCGGCCGCTGTCTGGATCCACGACGTCCGTATTCGGGTAGAAGGCCATCGACAAACTTCTATCGAGAACCAGGGCGACGGAAAAGGGCTGCAGGGAGCAGACGATGCTGGCGTTCTGCGGGATGTCGTTTTCAGTGACATCGACACGGGTGAATGCAGTATCGCGTATAGCGCGCGTGCCGTTAAAGAGCTTCACACGCATCGTGATATCAGGATAGGCGGTGGTATCGAGCTCATAGAGTGAGAGGGAGAGCCCCACGCCATCCTTCGACGCACGCCAATAATCTCCTCGTGACTGTGCGCTGAGACCGTGTCCGAACATCAGAAGCAGTGCAAGGGTAAACAGCATTTTCGCCGATCTCATCGTCGCTCCAATCTCAAATCCGAAAAGCGCGGACCGCATGTCCGCCGGGTTCTTCAACATCATGTGCGGGGTATTCGTTCTGTAATTTCAATGAAATAGCGGGGGAAATCAAGCCCCCGCCGGAGAATGACAACACGTTGCCCCGGAATGTTGCGCCCTATCCGATGAGAACGGGGTTACCGGCCCAGCTCTTCCGCCGATTTTCCACCTATTCCGTATTGGTCTTTGGGCATTTCGCTGATGATAACACGCACCTGTTCGGGGTCGGCATTCAGCGTCTTCACCACTGCGTCGGTCAAATTTCTGATCAATGCCGTCTTTAATTCCTTCGGTCGACCTTCGAGGATGTGAGCAATGATGATGGGCATAATCGGTACTCCGTTCACGTTATGATGACCAACATACGGAAAACGCATTCGAAGCGGGAAGCCGCGAGTGGCACATCCTGTGATGATCTTATTGCTGTCGGGCCGGTCTCCGGAATACGAACCGTCTGACCACATGGCATCGGGAATGGGCGAAACAGATTCCTGCTCCAGATCGGGAAAAGGTCAGCGCAGTTTCAACCGTCCATCACGCTCGAAGCAACGTCCGCGCAATAACCATAAGGAAAGCACGCTGCCAATCGCCGTGGAACCGACAAGCATCAGCATCACGACGATCTGGTACTCGACGGCAACAAGCGGATCGGAGCCCGCAAGAAGTTGTCCGGTCATCATCCCCGGGATCCACACAATTCCAACACCCATCATCGAGGTGATGCTTGGAATCATGCCTGAACGGACGGCGCCACGAAAAATGTCGGCCGAGGCCTGGGACGCATCGGCCCCGAGACACAAGAGAAGCTCCACTTCGGCGCGGCGTCGCCGCAGATCCGTCAACAGCCGCTCCGTGGCGACAGCGATGGCAGAAACCGAATTGCCGATCACCATGCCACCGATGGGGATGAAATACATCGGATCGTACCACGGCTTCGCCTGCACAACCACACCTACCACGACCGCCGAAACAGTCATATAGCTCAACAGCATCGAGAGGAAGGTCGGCCAGAACAAGCGTAATTGTTTTTCCTTCACGCGTCCTTTCACAACCTGCGCCGCAAACAGAATCATGACTGTGAACACGCCCAGAACAAGATACCAATCACGCAGAGCGAACACGGTGCGGAGCACAAAAGCCATGAGGTAGAGTTGCGCGACGGTGCGCACAGTACCAATAAGAAGATCCTTCCCGAGGCCGAGGTGCAAGGCCGTGGACGCGGCTCCCGCAAGAAGGACAAAAATCAGAGTGACGGAGAGTCCCAGCGGTGTTATATCGAGCGGACCGGTCATGTGGACCCCTCGCGGATCATGCCCTTTTCCATGTGTGCCCAGCGGGCATGTGCGGGTGCCCCGGCAAAGGGGGCATGGGTCACGAGAAGCACGGCGAGTTGCTGCGAGCCATGAACCTCCACGATTTCATCGAGGATGATGGACGCCGATTCAGCATCAAGCGCCGCGGTAGGTTCGTCGAGCAGAAGGTAGTCCGGTCGCATGAGCAGGAGGCGCAGCAGGGCGAGGCGTTGTTGCTGGCCGACGGACAGATCGCGCGCGGGCTTGTCGAGCGGCACATCACCGAGCCGCGCGCGGCCGAGCATGCCGCGCAACACCACATCCGATTCCTCGGTGTCGCCCGGCGGAGCATAACGTCGCGACAGCAGCATCGTTTCACGCACGTTTCCTTCGAGCATGACAGGGACCTGCTGCAGATACGCGATACGCCTGCGTAATTGCGTCGCGGGATACTCATCGAACAGCACGCCGTCGAGCGTCAGCGATCCGGAAGAGGGTGCTTCGAGGCGGCAGAGAAGGCGCAGCAGAGTCGATTTTCCACAGCCCGACTCTCCGCGCAGCACCACAAAATCGCCTCGGGCGAGGTCCAACGACACACCCTGCAATACCGGTGTACCGGGATAGTCGAACGTGAGCTTGCGCGCGGAGAGCATGATGCAATATCGCACGCATTTGACAAAAGTGTGACAAGCGGCGTGCTGCCGCTTCGCAGATTGCGGCCGTTCAAATTCACCCATCCCACCCGCAATCATATCGGAGGACATCATGACACGAACGGACCGTTTTCTCGCAACACTCGCCCTGCTGTTCACGCTTGCAGCAGCGACGATGGCGCAGACGACCATCACCATTCTTCATCTCAACGACACCCATTCGAATCTGGCCCCGGGAGGTCCGCGCACAACATCGCTGGAAGGTACCCTCGGTGGTATCGCACGTGCGGCGACACTCATCGGTTCTGTAAAACAGAGCGAGGACTATGTGTTAACGCTCCACGCGGGCGATTCCTTCATCGGCGACATGACCTTCAACACGACGTACGGCGCTGGTGAACTTGCATTGCTGAAGGCAATCGGCGTTGATGCCATGACACTCGGTAATCACGAATGTGATCTGGGACCGACGACCTTGCTGGGCGTGCTTCCCGTGGCCTTCCAGAACGGCGGCTTTCCTCTTTTGAGTGCAAATCTTGTGCTGCCCGATCCGAGCGTGCAGCCGCTTGCCGGCTATGTGTTCCCCTCGATGACCCGCGTATTCGGGACCGTTAAAGTGGGCGTGTTCGGACTGACAACCCCGGCCACAAACATCCTTTCAAATCCGTCGCCCGCGGTGATTTCACCGGATGTGCTGGGGATTGCGCAGAATACTGCCGCAGCGCTCAAAGCGGACGGCTGTGATATGGTAATTCTTCTCTCGCATCTCGGACTCGACGCCGACCGCCAACTCGCCTATGCCGTTCCTGCTCTCGATGCAGTACTTGGAGGCCACAGCCACACGCCTACCAGCGCTCCTGACATTATTACCGACGCCCTCGGTTCTGCGACACCCGTTGTTCAGTCGGGTGCCTTTTACGAGTCGATAGGCCGTCTTGAATTTACCGTTACTTCCGCCGGCGCAACATTGACCGATTACCGGCTTGTACCCATCACCACCGCGATTCCCGAAGCACCCGCCGTCAAGGCCGCCGTTGCCGGACTGATCAACGGCGTTGAGCAGATCTACGGGCCGGTGTTTACACAGCAGATCGCAACCGCATCGAACACCATCGACGAAGTCGCCTATCCCGCGAGCCGTCCCGGTGCACACGATACTCCGGCTGGAAATCTCATCACGGACGCATTCCGCCAGAGCATGAACACCGACATCGCGATTTGCGCGGGTGGATCGATCGCGCAGCCCTTGCAGAAAGGGCCGATCGTTGCCGCCGACGTGTTCCGCATGGTCGGGTACGGATTCAACACCGACAACGGTCTAGGGTACCGCATGGCGACGTTCAAGATGAGCGGTGCCGCACTGATGGCGGGTCTCGAATTCGGCGTATCGCAGGCCGAACTCGATGATGAGTACCTCATCCAGGTTTCGGGAATGAAGTACTGGTTCGATCTTGGCAAGCCGGCCATGAGCCGCATAACACGCGTGCGTATCGGGAACCGTGATCTTGAGCCCGACCGCATGTACACGGTGGCGGCGAGCGAATTTGTTCCGATGTTCCTGACAGCACTTGGCATACCGTTCAGCGACGTGCAGATCGTCAACAACCTGACGGAATTCCAGGTGGTTGCTGCATACATCAGCCGGATGGGCGTTGTAACTCCGGGCGGCGGCGGCCGCGTGATTCGTGCAACACACGCCAAGGCGCCCGCCGGAAATATCACTGCAGCGCCGGCGTCTCTCAGCATTCAGCAGAACACACCGAATCCCTTCCCGTCGCAGACAGTGATTTCGTTTGCACTCGAGACAGCAGCCGAGGCGACGCTGCGCGTGTATGACGCAGCGGGTCGTGAAGTGGCACTCGTCGCGAATGGATTTTTCGAAGCTGGACAGCATCAGTGCACATTCTCCGCCAACGGTCTGCCTTCAGGCGTGTACACGGCCGTGCTCAGCGCAGAGGGACGGACCTCGAGTCGCCGCATGGTGCTCGCGCGGTAATCCGCGCGACACATTTCCACACACCTGTTTCAGTGACACCCGACAGCCGGCTCCCCGCTCTCCAAGAGAGGACGGGGAGCCGGCATGATCGCAGGCCGCATTAACGTCAATTCGAAGTTTCGGGCGTCTTCGTTATTATGCATACGACCTTTTGACACAGTGTGCAGCCACCCATGACCCGCGTCGCAAAACTTCTGATTCTTGTAGCCGGACTGGCATCCATGGTGCTCTTCGGATATTCCGTACTCAAACCGCGCAGCACGTACAGGCCCGACGTCGTGCAAACCTGGAATTCGCCGGACGAAGAACTGGAATATTACCTGAAAGAGAAAGCGGATTATCGCAGGCAATTCGCACGCATCCTCGCAGAGAAACGCATCACGCGTGCCGAACTCATCGCGGCGGATAATCCCGAGTTAGCGAACAAGGCCGCTGCGGTTGTCGATTCGCTGCGCGCGCGTCTCGCGCGTACAGCCCCTGCAGTGTCCGCGGACAGCGCGAGGTAACAGCGACACGGCTGATTGACATTCTCAAGGGTGGCATGTAGGTTTCGCGGTGTAACCACTCGTATTCGCACCTGCTCACCGGGGGGCATCATGCCGCAGCATCATGTATCCGCTGCACGTCGTTTTTCGACGGCACGTTTCTATTGCCTTGTCTTTCTTTTTGTCGGAACAATTCCGGCGGCGTACACGCAGACAACATTGTTGGTGGATTTCGGCGCAAGCGCACCATCGAACACATTCGGTCTTGCAGGATGGAACACCGTTCTCACAAGCGGTAACCTCACGTACACTGCCGCCGGTCCTGGCGGCGTTGTCGTCGCAACGGATGTTGATGAACTGACGGACAGCCGCGGCGTGCGCGGATCTGCACGTACATTCTCCCGGGGTGAACGCGTGGTCGTGACGTGGTTCAACAATTCGGATGAGGACATCATATTCACGGCACGTATAAGCTTCACTGATTCCGATGTGCCGGAGGGCGGGACCTCGACGGGTTCGTGGTTCACGATGCGGCAATACGACGACTATCGGAACACGTACACACGGGTCGCTCCACGTTCGTCATGCCGGACTGCGTTTAATATCGAGACAGCAGGAGTACACAAAACGGACGGCGCCGCGTCACTGGTAAACATCAACCTCGCAATCGAATGGGGCGACAACTCACGAAAGCCCGCGCTCGTGTGTGACAAGATCGAACTCATGAATGATGCGGACACACAGGCGCCATCGATGCCGACCGGACTGCAGGGATCGGCACTCAATTCGAGCACCGTTGTACTTCGATGGAACGCGTCAAATGACAACACCGGGACGGTCGGATATCTCATACGATTGAATGGCGAGATCGAGCGGTACAGTTCCACCACGAACGACACCATCCATCATCTCAGCCCGTCGACCCGGTATACCTGCACGGTTGCCGCGCTCGACCACACCGGCAATGAAAGTGCACAGAGCACAGCCACTGACGTGACAACATCGGCGTTCCCGTCTTCTCGTCCCGACTTGCTGCAACCCAATGCGTTTACATATCTCGGCGCCATCCGTTTGCCTGACCCGGTCAATTACGGGGGCGAGGCCGTGGCGTACAATCCCGACGGTGATGGCGGACAAACAGGCGCGGGTTCAGGAGACGGCTTTCCCGGCTCGCTGTTCACGGTAAACAACAGTGGACCCGACGACGGGTTTGTGGGAGAAATAGGACTTCCGGCTCCGAAAATTGCCGCTACCGTGGACGCATTGAACGAGGCAACACTGCTGCAGGATTTTGTGAACATCAGGCCGCCGAGTGTCATCGCCTGGCCTTTTGTTGATGTGTGGAATGTGGGACTTGCGTGGCTGCCCTCAGCCGGAGGCGGGGCACTCTACAGCGCCTGGAGTTATTATTACCAGGTGACTGCCGAAAAGACGGCGTCCATCTCTGTTACGCGCGCCACACCGCTCGCTGGTGCTGCCCGCCATGGCGCCTGGTACGTCAACACGTCGACGACACCACTCGACGCCGCGTTGAATGATTATTTGTTTGCGCTCCCCGAGAATTGGGCAAATGCACATACCGGCGGCAGACGCCTTGTGACCGGAAGAAACCGGGAGGGGGGGCTGAGTGGACTTGGTCCCACACTCCATGCCTTCCGTGCACCGGATCCGGCATCGCCGCCCGCGCCGAATGCGGAACTGTCGGCCGTTGCTCTCGTGCAGTACGGACCAGTTGAGCAGAGCGCTCCGCATTTTTATCCGAACTCCTTTGCGAATTACCATCATGCCGACTGGTTCCGCGGCGCTGCCTGGGTTGCGGCAGGGAGCCGCAGCGCAGTAGTGTTATTCGGCAACAAGGGCAGAGGGGACAACTGGTACGGATACACCGGTGAGAGTATGCATCACGACTGGGTAACAGCCGACCTACCTTATCCTGCGTTTGCGGATACGGATCCAGACGGCAAGGGGTGGCGCGGACACAGCCGCATCCCCATGCTCGTCTTCTACGATCCAACAGATCTTGCCCGTGTTGCCGCTGGCGTTATGCAGCCGCATGTACCACAGCCGTATGCCGCCTTGCGTCCGCCTGCGAGCATATTTCCCCGACGTTTCTCCGTGCTTCGTGATGCCGCCTACGACATTACAAACCGATTGTTCTATGCGGTGGAGATGGCACCGGAGCTGGACGGACGCGTCCTTCTGCATGTATGGCGTGTTGAAGGAGGGCCCGTCTCCACAGAAACTGTCGAGACCACCACGCAGCCAGATCTGGACATCTATCCTCAGCCTGCGACAACACAACTGCATTTCACTGTGCGTGCGCCCGCAGCGATACTATCCTCACAACTTGTTGACGCCTTGGGCCGTGTTGTGCAGTATGCCGCCACATCGAATGGCGTTGTAAATACCAACGGTGTTCCTGCGGGGGTGTACCATCTGGTGGTCGAAACACGCGCGGGGTATCTGACCAAACCCGTGCTGATTGTCCGGTAACATACACGCAGCAGCCGGAGTACATCTCTGTTCAACGCGTGCTGCATTCGGGCGGAAGGCCCATTGCAACGTCAGCACTGCTCAAGGCGGATAACATCTCCGCTCTGAGCGGGCATCACTGTCACTCGCGCGTAGCGCCGAGAGGTTAAACGCCGTGCAGGCCCATCTGTCATACGCACGAAGCTGCACCCATCCGCGCAGACATGCCTTTCTCCATTACATGTGATACACACATAGACCTGCAACAGCATCACATCGTCCTGATCGACCGGAATCAGCCATCCAATCTCAGCAAATGAAGTTTCTCAGAATGTGTCCGACCTCGATGTATTTCGATAAACACTCAACACAACGGCCCGCGGCGGAGCGACGCGGCTTTCGGCTTCGTCGTGTGATGGTGCTTGCCCTTTTCCTGTGCGGGTTCGGCACTGCAACGTGCGTTGGACAAACCGCTGGAACGCGCCGCGTCACAGTCGAAAACGGGTACGGGGGTGGTGTCTATCGTGCAGGCGACTCAGTACACGTCTTTGCCCGCTCGTATCCGGCGGATTCCGTTTTTCAGCGATGGGACGTCGCCGCTGCTGGCGTACGATTCGCCGATTCCCTCGAATGGCATACAACCTTTATCATGCCCGATGCAGATGTGGCAGTACACGCGGTATTCGTCGATGCGGCTGCACTCAAACTCAGCTACGAGAAAATCCGCGGACGCGACGTGTTGAAGGAGGTCTGGTACACCGTCCCTCCTCAGGCACGGGGAATCATTATCGCCTGCCACGGGACTAACGGCTCGGGCCGGGCCTGGTTCACAGCAGAGGAAGCAGTTCAGTTCACGCGTGACGCCAATGCGGCCGGCTTCGCCATGCTTGCGATCGACGCGGAAGAAGTGACCATCGGCGACCAAAACGGAGACGGTAAAAGACGCTGGGTCAATCGGGTTGCACAGGACAATGTCGACGTTTCCAACATCCGTATCGTTCTCGATAGTTTGACTGCGAGGGGTGTTTTGCCGCAATCCGCACCACTCTTTGTCGTAGGAATGAGTGCTGGAGGAAGTTTTGCACCAACCCTGGGTATGCAGATTGGGGCAAAAGCCACGGCCACCTACTGTGCGGAAGCTCTGCGGGGGATTGTAGCCGTTACCACGATACCGCATATCTGGAATAATGCCCGTTGGGACGACAATGAAGAAACCGACAATAGCATCGCGGAAGAGAATTACCGCACATTGCTCTCCCGGCATGTACCCACGGAGTTCACGTATCACGACAGATCTCCAGTCTTCCCTGAACGATTTCTGCGTATCGCGGGAATCACACCCGCGATGGCGACGGCCCTGCATACCGATCTTTTAAACAACGGCCAGCTCGACTCTTCCCTTTTTCTGCGAATGACGGTGTCGGATACACTGCAGGAGAGGATACAAAGAGAACCCCGGTCATATCCCGCAATCGCCGCCTTCACGCAGTCTCAGTTGGCAGATGTGCTGGATCAAATTCGGTCCGCTCTCGCAAATCATCAGTTTTTCAGCGACAGGAATAGAGCGACGCTCCGTTTTTTTGAAAGGTTTATCACAACAACGCATGTCGCACCGTTTGCGCCCTCCCGCGGCTTCGATCTGAATTATTATCCCAGTCCTGCCCGTTCGGAAGTCACCATTTCATACGTTCTACCGGCACCGATGCCCGTGCGGTTGAGCATTATCGACGCAGTCGGGCGAGAATTGTGTATCACGGACAACGGCGAGCAGATGCCGGGTAGGCATTCTGTGAAGTGGTATTCCGGGTCCATGAGTGCGGGCATCTATTTTGTTCGTATCGTGAGTGGTTCGTCTGAGGAATCCATACCAATGCTCGTCGTGGATTGATTATCTATACGTGTTGCATGGTTTTTATCCACTCTCAGGCAGAAAACCGCACGCTCAAGAATGATATCACGCGATCGAGGCGTTCCGCTTGAAAAGGACACTTGTTCGCATGGAGGTGTTGGGAGCACGTCCAATTCACATGCATGAGTGATTCCCGCTGATTTCCGCAGTTTTTCCGTGAAGGCCCGGAACATAAGTACTGAATGGGGTGTTTAGGATATGTCACTCCAATAATCTGCTCATTTGGCGATTTTGGCTCACATTCTCCTTCGCGCCTGCGTTGAAGGCGTCTTCAGCTCACGCTATACCTATCTCTGGAAATCACCATGTATTCCCCTCTCCATATCGCCCGCGCTCTTTCGACGATATGCCTTTTTGTGTTCTTCTTTGGTTCACTATCACAGGCCCAGCAGTATACGATCACACGCAACGGCGGACAGATGGTCTGCACCGACGCAGTCGGCAGCTCAGGCGTATTACATATCAGACAAAGCGGTGCCAATATCTGTTTTGCTGCAGGCGGCGGCACGTTTTCATTCAACGGCAGCACAACACGCGCCCTCCCCGCAGAACTGCCGTTAAAGGGAGTCACATCGATCGTGATCAACGCGGGTGACGGTGACGATGTCGTCAACATCGGAACGTTCACCACGGCACTTCCGTCGCTTTTGATCAACGGCGGCAGGGGCGATGACGGTGTTCATTTCACCGGTGATATCGTTTTTGCCCGCGACGCCTCGTTAAACGTCGACATGCAGGACGATGATGCAGCCCCCGGACTGGATCATGTGGAATTTCTGGCAGGAGCTTCGGTGCGCCTGTCGGGATCTGGTACCGCAACTATCAAGGTGAGCCGCCATGTGCAGATGCTGGAGAACAGTGCGATTGTTACGGAAAACGGGCACTTGACGGTTGAGGCCAATCAGCAGCCTCTGCCGAGCAGCGGGAACTTCCGCGGCATCACACTCGCAAACAGCGTTCTCGCCTGTAACGGCGAGGGAAACCTGCGTGTCAAGGGAACAGGCGGGAATCTCCTTGCGGATAATTACGGCGTTCACATGATGGGCAAAGCGCGTATAACGGGTGGAAGTGTCGGCACCACACTCGTGCAGGGAGTCGGTGGATCTGCTCCGGGGAATTTCAATTACGGCGTGTGGATGATCTCCGGCGGAGTCATCACGTCCATCGGCAGCAATGTGCACATGACCGGTCAGGGTGGTGGTCTAAGCGCCTCCTCGGGCAACACAGGAGTGATGCTCGGGAACGGCAGCGTGGTGAGCGCAGGAAGTGACGGCACTGTCTATATTACCGGCATGGGAGGACATTCATCTGGTGGAGGCAACAAGGGTGTGAATGTCGCCGGACTCGCACAAATCACTTCCTCAGGCGGCAGCGTGAACGTGACCGGACTCGGCGGCGGTAGCGGAGACGCCGCGGACAACATCGGTTTGGCTGTCCTCAATGGAGGAAAAATCACAGCACAGGGGCACGGTGCAATAACGCTTCGGGGCATAGGCGGACGGAGTGGCGGCAACGACAATGTGGGCGTGATGTGCAAGGGGACAAACTCACTCGTGGCATCGACACGAGGCGATGTGAGCATCACCGGCGAAGGAGGCGGACTCGGTCCTTCTCAGAACAACCACGGAATATGGCTGCACGACGATATGCACGTCTTTGCCCGCGGGACTGGCTCACTGTCGGCGAACGGCAGCGGTGGTGGATCGGCAGACCTATTGTCCTCCGCCAACATCGGTGTGAAGATTTCACAAGGCAGCGAGTTTCGCAGCGAAGGGACCGGAACGGTCTCTGTGCTAGGAAGAGGTGGACTGTCCGTCGGTGACGAGAACATGGGGGTGCTGCTTACAGATGTCAATTCTACTATCACGTCAGCAGGCGGTCAGGTACGCGTAGTGGGACAAGGCGGCGGGAGCGCCGCGTCGTCAGGCAATATTGGGGTCGCCGTGCGCAACCGCGGTGTTCTCAGCGCGGGACGCACCGGCGCAGTAGCAGTGCAGGGCACGGGCGGTGCAACAAACGGGCATGGCAATGTCGGCGTACACGTTTCCGGTGCACAGAGCCGAATCACATCGGAGGGAGGAAGCGTGCGCGTGACCGGTCTGGCCGATGGCAGAGCACAGTCCGCACACAATGCTGGAGTGCTGATTGATCTCGCCGGTCAGATCACTGCCGGCGGCATCGGCGCCCTTCATGTTTCAGGTACAGGTGCACTCACGTACGGCAACAATAATCCGGGTGTGTTCCTGACAGGTGCGGGATCTTCCATATTCTCGGCCGGAGGTGATGTCACAGTTCGTGGTGAAGGCGGCGGCAGGGGCGCATCTCACGGTAATCACGGCGTTATGCTGCTTGACGGTGGTAACATCAGCGCGAGTAGCGAAGGCGCTGTGACTGTCTCCGGCCAGCCGGGATCATCCCAGGATGGTGACGTGTGGGGCATCTTTGTCCTGCGCCCGGAATCCTCCATCACTACTTCCGGCGGACCCGTTCGGATTAACGGCACTATGGGCAGCATCGGCGTAAGCGCTTCGAACAACAAACGTCCCTGAAACAGCGGACGGTGTATTCGGCCGCATCACAGTAATGGATGCCGGAGCGACGACGTGACACAATGTGAATGAATGAATGCGCGACAGGACCCGTGTTCTGCGCGCATCCGTAATTCAATCGGCGTCGTTACAACGCAAGACATACGTGTATGTTCGCATCAGCCCGGTATTTCGGGCTCTACCAGCAACGCGAGCTGTGCGAGCGATTCCTGCCACCCGAGATAACACATCTCGAGCGGAATTGCATCGGGAATCCCTTCCTGCACAATACGCAGCTCCGTTCCGCATGACACCTGTTTCAAAGATACTGTGGTCTGCATCAATCCGGGCAGGTTCGGGTCTTCAAAGCTATCCGTGTAGCGGATGCGTTCAGAAGGGACAAGTTCCACATATTCCCCTCCGAATGAATGGCTCTGATTCGTCGAGAAATTTGTAAACGACATTCTGTACGTGCCACCAACACGCACATCCATGCTGTGGACTGTACACGTGAAGCCATACGGCGGAAGCCATTTCGCTTGTGCGGCCGGATCGAGGAATGCGCGGTAAACCCGTTCGGGCTGCGCGCGAAGAACGCGGTGAAGTTCTACTATACCGGTGGACATGATCTATCAACCTTTCTTTGTGTGTGACGGAGTATACGAAGATATTCACGCATAGTGTAGTACGATACGTGTCGCTTTCCCGGATTCATCTTTCGCAGCAGACAGGTCACACAGAGAAGCGCCCATGCACACACACACGCGTTTGTTTTGCCGCATTGTTCCCGCCATCCTCCTCCTGACGAGTGTGCTCGTTTCTCAAGAGACACACGTGTGGCGGAGTTCGAATGCGGTGTCCGCTTCCAGGCCGTATGGAATCTACGTCATTGGCCAGGCGAGCGCGTCCGGCATCCGCTCCCATCCCTATGTGGACGGCTTTGTGATGCGTGTCGATTGGAGCGTGATCGAGCCGCAGCGAGACATGTACGATTTCAGCTCCATCGATGCCGTTGTACGGCGCCTCGACACATTGGGGCAGGAGCTGACACTCGACGTATTTCGTATGAAGACACCATCCTACATTATGCAGATGCCCGGGGTCCAATCCCATATCCTTCGACTCAACCGGGATTCGTTTTACACGGCCGTGCCGTGGGATGCCATCGCACTCGAACGTTTCGAATCACTGCACGCCGCCCTCGGCGCACACCGTGTGTGGAGTATACGCGACAATGCATCTCTGCCGCTGCGGGATCACCCTGTTCTCGCGCAGATCGATGCCACGCCGATAGGGACCAACGGCATACGGGATCTGAACCATTCTCTGACCTCGCATCCGACGTATTCACGAACTGTGTTTGTGGACGCAATCGTGCGCACTGCTGAAATCGTCCGGACACATTTTCCGCGCACATTCTGTTTTGTGGCGCTCTTCGGCATGCAGGACGATATCACAACACCGCGTCTTTCGGACGCAGTGCGAGACGCACTGCTCCAGCGCGTCAACACGTCGTCCGGGTATCCGATGCTGGGATTCTTCCAGGAAAATCTCGCCTGCAGCGGGCCGCCCGCGAACAACAGCAATCCTCTCTATGCCGTCCGCGATTCCACGTTCACGATGTATCAGATGCTGCAGAGCTGGCGTGTCCCCTTTCTCGACTCCACAAAGACGGATGTGTGCAAGACCGATTCCTCCGGACCCGACATCGCAATGCTCAAGGCGATGGCTGTGACCAACGGGATGTACTTCGAACTGTACGTCAGCGATCTCGACTTCCCCGGCTATGCTGCCATGTTCCAACGCATGCACGATTCACTGGCACGGCTCAATGAAATACCGACGGCGATCGACCGCGTATCGGAAACGAATATGCACCGTCATTTTCAACTGCGCGAGATATATCCCCATCCGTTCTCCGCCGTAACCACGATCCGCTATTACATCGACGCCGATGTGCCCGGCAACGACGGACCGGCAGGGATCCACATCTTCGATCTCTTCGGACGGCGGGTGGCGGGACTGCCTATCAGCGAAACTACACCGGGCCTGCACGAATTGCATTTCAACGGTTCGGTATTGCCGTGTGGTATGTATGTTCTGCGCATGCATACGGGAGCATACACGGAGAGCAGAAAGATCACCATCGAGCGATAGTGTCAGGAGCCATGCCCCGAGTGCGAGGACCCGCGAAGGAAGGATCGCTGATCCGCGCCGAGCAGTTGAAACACGGATGATCCATCTCTACATTACCGGTACACACACGCGAGCGAATAATGCAACGATACACGGCTACACTATTGGGGCTGCTTGTTCTTCTGTCGATGTCTGCCGCCGGACAATCCTTGTTCCGACTCGGAGTGAATCTCGACGGTGCGGGGGCCTTTGTCAACATCGTCAATCACACGAATCGGTACAGCAATGCCGCAGGTTACGACAGTCTGGGCTGGCCGACGAGCGACTTCGATCTTGTGTTGATGGACGGCCGGCCCGTACCAGAATGGACAGGTGTCGTCGACGATCCCGAACAATACCGCATCGATTACAGCGGCCGTTACGCCTGCGGTTTTACCGGGCAGGCAACAGTGCGCGCATCGGGCACAAGCGTGACAGTCGAGAATCTCTCATACGACGCCGTTCGCAACAGTACCACCTTCGACCTGATAGTTGGGGGATATCCCGGCGCGAATCACGGTCTCGTATTTCTGAATTTCCAGAATACACGCCGCAGCGCATCGTCGTCAACAAACAGTGGCATTACCGAATTACGCGTGCATCGGCCCGGCTATCCGCTTCAATCTTCCAAGGTGTTCACCGATGAGTACATCGCGCTCTGCCGCTCGGCCGACTTTGCATGTTATCGTTTCTACAACGTACAGAACATCTGGGACGGCGAACCGTCGTATCCCGCGCGCACCAGATGGGAGCAAAGGAAGACGCCACGCGACGCCGCGCAAACAAGCATGGCAAACAGCAGCGGCAAGCGCGACGGATGGTGCTGGGAATACATCGTTGCGCTCTCGAATATGCTGAAGAAGGATGTGTGGCTCAATGTGCACCAATCTTGCGATTCGGCATACGTGGTGGCACTTGCCGGATTTCTGAAACAGGAGCTGGATCCGGCCATCAACATCTACATCGAGAACAGCAATGAGGTTTGGAGCCCGACGCAGGCCACGCACGGTCCGTGGAACCAGGCCGACGCGCAGGCGCGAGGCATCAGTTTCGATCAGAATTATGCGCGACGCACTGTGGAACTGTCGCGGTGGTTCGCCGCGGTGTTCGGTGAAGCGGCCATCAACGGACGGATTCGTGTGATCCTCGCCGGGCAACACGCATATCCGGGTCGCAGCGACAACCATCTGGCCTACATCAATTCAACCTTTGGTCCGCCAAAGCGGTACATCTACGCCACAAGCAGCGCCTTGTATTTCGGCTCAACAAACGCCTCGAGCACCGACACGGCAGCCATCAACGCCGGCATGCTCGCCGATATCAACGCGCAGATTACGAATCCACAAACGGCCACATACCGGCCGAATCATATCAGCAAAGCGCGGCAATGGGATTTACCCGGCGGCTGCACATCGTATGAGGGCGGACCGCACCTGCCCGCCGGTGGAGGTACGGCAAATCTTGCTTCGCAGATCCTTTCACACCGCACGTTGTTCATGGCATCGGTGTTGGAGCGGAATTATCTCGAGGGCTGGAAAGATATAGGGGGCGGACTCGCTATGTACTTTACTCTTGTCTCCGGGTACAATCGGTACGGCTGCTGGGGCATCACCGATGATCCCGCAAAACCGGACAGAAATTTTAAGCTGCAGGCGGTGCGGTCTATCATTCGGAAAAGTGATCCATCAACCGGCATGGACGTGGTTGTGACAATACCAGCGCGTCCGCAGATGACGGTGACGCCTCACCCGTTTGAGTCCGTCCTTCGATTTTCCGCGGACACGCGCGGTCGTATCCGTATCACGGATATGTTAGGCCGTGAGATGTGGCAGGGCGAAGTGCTCGGAGGCGTCAGCATCAACACGCATGCATGGCCTTCCGGCATATATCTTCTGCATGGCGAAGCCACCGCTACGTGTATTGTGAAACAATAGCAGAACGCATCCACGTTCAGATGCGGGGTAACGTGCCCGCCGTATCTCAGCGTACGATGGATATCAGCCGAGTCCGTGAGGTTCTTCCCGATCGGAGAAGCATTGGATAGAGTCCGCTCGGCAGCCCGTCAACCGTCCATTGCACACGATGTGTTCCCGCAGTCAGTTCTCCAGAAACGAGCGTACGCACACGGAGGCCCGCGAGGTCGTACAGCTCAAGCGTTACAGCTCCGTTATCCTCATTGAAGAATTCAACATGTGCATCCGTGTGAACGGGGGTTGGATACGTGTGTGTGAAGCGGATGCCGTCACTGTGGGTAGCAGCGGCATGGTCCGCCGACGTTGTGATGATGGTGCCGGTCAGGCGGAAGGCGGCATCCCAACCGGAGTTCGGAACCCAGTCGTTCCATGAATCGAGGTCCGCGTCACTTTGCCCGTCTTTCAGCATGACGGTCCCGCCGGGGTACGGATCTGTTGCCGCCGCACTGTAGGACGAGTACAAGGAATTTGAATCGAATCCACCTACAACGTAGGCGGTGAAGAACAGCTTGATGCCCGATGTGACAGTCAAGCCCAGGCCCTCCCAGGTGATCCACCCGCTCGTGAAAGAGGCCGGTACAAAAACATCCGACGTCTTCAGAACTACACCGGCACGATTCCGCACATGCAGACGCAGTGTGACGTCGTGACCGGAGCCGGAGGAATTCTGTGCAAAATCAAAGGGGGAGGAAAAGTGAAAGGAGAAACTGCGCACCGTCATCGCGGTGTCCATAAGCACAAGCTGTCCGACACCGACAGTGCGGCGACTGTTCGGGCGGTTGTCACCGCCGAACCATCCACTCGCATCCATAGATTCCTGCGCGATGATGTGGGTCTGGGCCGATGCGCCGGGAGAGAGTCCCATCAAGAGAATTGGAGTCAGCACTCCAATTATCAGGAGTTTCGATTTCATAGATCCACTTTCACTTCTGTGCATGAAAAAATTTTGACCCTCGCCGAATACGGAGGATTACTTGACCGAGATTGTGCGCGCGGTGCGCGTCGTGCCTGTGATGAATTCAGCCGAGTATATTCCGCCGGGGAGGCGCGGAAGCCGTATGGATGCATTGTTTTCGACCGTGCTTCTGAGAACTTCCTGTCCGAGCAGATTGCGCAGTACGAGTGTTGCACTGCCTGCTCCCGAAATATGCAGGACGTCGTGCACGGGGTTGGGGTACAGCATCACCGAACCCGGTTGAGAGGGCGTCTCACGAGTGCCTGTGGGCGAGGAGTATTGTGAAAAGAAGTCCCAGAAAATGTCTGCAGCGACAAACTGGATATTGTTTCCGTTCGGATACACATGGAACATGTTGTTCACGAGGGTGAAACGAAATTCCGTACTGGGCTCGCTGGAGGCGGGCGTGGAGTATCGATAGGTGATAGTTCGACCGGCCTCGGTTCTGGTGTACGTGTCGGCCAGGTTGAACGTCCCGATATAACGATGTATCGGCCGCGAGAAGTAGAAAAAGGTTGTGTCGTTAAAGGGAAATTCCGTGAGACCCAGTCCTTCGAACGCCTTCAACCATTTATCGTCGAGAGTACCGATCACCGTCCACACGGGGATATTGCGTTTCGGTTTTGCGGAGTCTCCCGCGCTCAAGATCGAGCCGCATCCCGCGACAGCGGCAAAAACATCACTCATCTCCACGGCAAGTTTGCTCGCGAAACCCATGCCGTTCGAGAATCCGCTGGCATACATGCGCCTTCTGTCGATGTTGAACCGGCTCATGATGGAATCGAGCATCGTGCGTACGAAGTGGATGTCGCTTTTCATGTATTGGCCCGGACAGGAGATTTCCTCCGCCTCGCCGTTATGCCATTTGGTAGTGGTGCGCTGCTGTCCGTCCTCTATCACACAGTATCTCAAGGCCGTGGGAAAGACGGTTATGAACTTCTGTGCTTCGCCCTTCTCCTTCCACTGGCTGTCCTGATAAAAAATTTCGCCGTTCTGACTCGTCCCATGAAACATAAACACAAGCGGGTATCCCCCGGCCGGAGCGGGACCAGTCGGAACCGAAACGATGAATTCGCGCATGACACTATCGACTTCGACGCGTGCATCGATACGCGTCTGGCCATTGGTCACCGATAGGACAGTGATGAGGGCACAAAGGAGGAAACAATAGCGCATAATGGTGGCTCCGTATGAGAACAACGGTTGACCGCACAGGAATACACCGATCATGAAGAATGATCTCGGTCCCGCCGGAAGAAAACACTGTAAGGAGGTGCTGATGCGTCAATAATATAAAAGGATACCTTTTAGCGCAAATGACGATTCGACCCTTGACATACTGCCGATTAAGCTCGACATTTTCCCCTTTCCCCTTTCCCCTTTCCCCTTTCCCCTTTCCCCTTTCCCCTTTCCTCAGTCCGAATGCGTATCTCGTCTTTTGTCATACTCCTGTTTGTTGCCGCGCAGCTTTCGGCTCAATCTCTTTGGCCGCGTGGGCTGTACTGCAGCGCCGGGCCGACAACGGCACTCGGAAATTCCGTGACGCCGCAGGTGGCCGCAAAGCCATACGTATCGGGCTTCCTCGTGCGTATCTCTTGGGCGGATCTTGAACCGCGGGACGACCACTTCTCCTGGGCACGGCTCGATTCGCAGTTCAGTCGTGCGCGTGCATATGGGAACAAAAAAATCGCACTCGGCATTGTCAACGGTCCTGGCGCACCTTCATGGCTATATAGTCTTGGCGCGCAGAGATTCCCGTATATGTTCCGTGGCGTGCCTGATACGATGCCTGTCCCATGGGATGAAATCTATCTCAGCGAATGGGAGGAGGTGATCGCCGCCGCGGGGGCGAGGTATGGCGACGAATCCTCCCTTGCGCTTGTACACATCACAAACGCAACTGCGAATGGTTTCGAGATGCAACTCCCGTTTTCCTCTGTCGATCGGACAAACTGGCAGGCGGTGCTGTATTCTGACGCGCGGCTTGTAGAGTCCTGGCGACGGAGCATCGGAGCTTTTGGACGCGCATTTCTACACACGCCGCTCGATCTCGATGTGCATCCGGTGCTTTCGAGTGATTCCGTTGCCGCTGCTGTGGTCCATGAGGGGTATGCGCAGCTTGACCAGAGATTCGGCGTATTCGCCGCATGGTGGTCACAAAAAAACACGCTGGTGTACCCCGGGCAATATCAACTTCTGCAAGACGCCGCCGCGCGAAGTTTTGCGACAGTACAAATTGTTGCCAGCGGTGTACGTGATTCTGCCGCCATCGGTGCGGGCGGACTGCAGGAGGCATTGCGCAGCGCTATCGCGGACAGCATCCACTACTGGGAAGTTTGGGATGTGGATATTACCAGCGGCGTATTCGACACATTCTTCTCGTCAATAACGCATGATGGTAACACCTCAGTCATGTCTCCGCCGAGAACTATCCCGTCCGGCCTGCGCATCCTGGGGAACCATCCGAATCCGTTTACAGAACAGACCACGGTGCAGTTTTCTCTCGAATCGCCCGCAGTAGTGAAAGTGACGCTGGAAGATGTCCTCGGGCGAGAGTATGCGATGAACTCCGGCGGCGAGTTTCAACGCGGAACGCACCAAGTACGGATCACTGCCGAGAGAGCGTGGGCTCCGGGAATATACGTTGTGCGGTTTCATACAGCCCACGGCCTGATCCGCTTCCCGGTGTGTGTCGCACGGTAGATTGTATTCACGCATATGGATTGCCCTGATCGGAATCCATGGAGAAGGAACAATCCGTATATTTTCGCAGAAGGTGAGTACATCATCCATGGCGTCTGAAGACACACATGCCATACCGACTCGAAGCCCGGCCGAGCATGTTCACTGCATCAATCATAAAAGTCCCGACACAATGAAGCATCGAGGCGGTGCCCTCTCACGCGTCCTCCTGTTGATGCCGGCGATATGTGTTGTTCTTGTTGGCGTGATCACCGCGGATCTGCGCGCGCAGAGCGGCGATGCTTTTCTGGCGCAACGCCTTCAGGCCGTGCTCGACAGCGTGCGTGCAGCGCAGGGGATTCACGGAATAAGTGCGAGTGTTCTCATGAACGGGCGTGCAATGTGGCAGGGATGCAGCGGGGAGTCGCATGACGGACGCGCCATCACTTCGGACATGCAATTCGGCATTGGGAGCAACAGCAAACTGTTCACCGCTGCTGTTGTGCTGAAGCTGCAGGAACGAGGACTGCTCGATGTGGATGATTCTCTCCATACATGGTTGCCTCGGTATAGGAACATCGATACCACCATCACGCTTCGTCAACTGCTGAATCACACAAGCGGCCTCGCCGATGTTAACAACGTGCCCGGGTATCCCGATACCATTCTCGCGAATCCAGATCGCGTGTTTACGCGGGAAGAGGTTCTGCGATGGGTTGGTCCCCCGCATTTTGCGGCCGGCACTTCGTGGGAATACTCAAATACGAACTATATCCTCGCAGGGATGATAGCAGAGAAGGTTGCGGGACGTCCTTTTCATACACTGCTCCATGAGTACATCCTCTCGCCGCTTTCGCTCGACAGCACTTTTTTTCCTGTGGACGACACTGTTGCGGGTACCATCGCCCGGCCGTGGACGAACGGGACGGATATCTCGTCCACTCCCCGCAATTCGCTGCTCAGCGCCGCGTGGTGTGCCGGAGCGATGTATTCAAATTCCAGTGAAATGGCGCAGTGGTATCAGGCGTTGTTCCTGGGGGGCGCACTCACCGATGCATCTCTTCGAGAGATGACCACGTTTGTGGGCTCCGGTCGATACGGTTTTGGTATCGCGGAGAAACAGTTGGGGCAACGCACCATCTTCGCACATGGGGGAAGCATCCGTGGCTACACATCGCAGATGTTTTATGATACAACACTGCGTGCCGTCATTTGTGTGCTCACGAACGATCTGCCCGCCGCAGCTCCGCTGGTAGCGCAGCAGCTTCTCGCCGCGCTGATCCGCGGTACCGCCACCGGCATGTGCGTTCCTGCTTCCTCGGATCCAACACTGGGATTGTATCCAAATCCAGCTCGCGGCCTTGTCCACATGCACCGTGGAAGTGAGACGTTTAGACGCGCCGTGCTTATCGATGCAGCAGGCAGAATACAATACCATGAATGCGCGGATGGAATTATCGACCTATCGGCTGTGAGACCCGGATTTTATCTGCTGAGAGCTATCGGGGCACACGGTACCTATACCGCGCGCGTGATAGTCAGGTGAGCAGTATTTCCACTGAAGGCGTAAAATATGCCGGATCAAAACGGCTGCTGATCCCCCATATCCTCGCACTTGCCGGCAAAACAGGAGCGCGATCTGTACTCGATGGATTTTCGGGATCGACACGTGTCGCGCAGGCATTTGCAAAAACCGGCTACCGCGTTGAAGCCAACGATATTGCCGAATGGTCGAGAATATTCGGGACATGTTATCTGCTCAACAAACGAGAGCCGGGCGCATACACGGAGCTGCTCGCTCACCTTAATGCCATTCCGCCGGAGGACGGGTGGTTCACAGAACACTATGGTGGTGACCCCGAGAATGAGGATGCAGAGAAAAAGAAACCCTGGCAGAAAAAAAACACACGCCGTCTCGACGGCATCCGAAACGAAATAGAACGATTACAACTGGACTATGTGGAGAAAGCAGTCGCGCTGACAAGCCTCATGCTTGCACTCGATAGAGTGGACAACACGCTCGGACATTTTGTATCGTACCTCAGGGAATGGTCTCCTCGATCGTACGGAGACCTCGTCCTCCATGAACCCGCCATTTTCACGCAGAGGGAGGAGCATCGGGTTCATCAGTGCGACATTTTCGAAGTGGCTCCCAGGTCCGAAGTGGACATCGCGTATTACGATCCGCCGTATGGCTCGAACAACGAGAAAATGCCGCCGTCGCGTGTGCGATACGCGGCGTATTATCATCTCTGGACCACGGTGTGCCTCCACGACAAACCGCCCTTGTTCGGTGCGGCGGCTCGTCGTGGCGATACGCGCGACACAGGATCATCGTCCGTATTTGAGAGCTTCCGTCGTGATGAAGCGGGCCGGTATTCCGCGGTCGAAGCCATCGGTCGTGTGTTACAAACCACGCGGGCGCCCTGGGTGCTTCTGTCGTACAGCTCGGGCGGACGCGCTTCAGCAGAAGAGCTGTTCGAACTTATCTCACATGCGGGCACGCTGCATGAAGTCCGCCGTATTGAACATCATCGGCATGTTATGTCAGCCATGACGTGGACCGGTGACTGGGCACGCGGCTTGTCGCAGCCACACACGGAGTATCTCTTTCTTCTCAAACGATGAGACCCATCCCTTCGATCGTCGAAGCTGTCGTGGACGCACCATCCTACAAAATCATCGAGGCGACTGCAAAATAGGCAACGATGGTGCAGACGTCGGCGAGGGCAAGTGTCAGTGGACCGGCTGCAATTTTGGGATCGAGGCGCATGGCGTGCAGCACCGTGGGTATGGTGAGACCGAAGAAGCATGCCGCAGTCAACGCAATCAGCACGCTCGAACCGATACCTGCTGCAGCGGGAATATCCCCGCGCCATACAAGGACGATACCTCCAACTGTCACACCACACACGAGTCCCAGAATCAATGCGGTTCCCAGCTCACGCCTGAGCGCGCGCATATACCAGCGTATCGACGGTTTCACAGACCGCAACGCCTGAATCGTGACGGTCATGGATTGTATGCTGACACTCTCTCCGAGTCCGAGTACCAAGGTCATAAAAAACGCCAGCACCAAACTCTGCGCGAGTGTGGCTTCGAATGCGCCAACCAACACTGCACAGATAGTGCCGCTTGCAATTGTGGCGAGCAGCCAGGGAAAGCGAAAACGGAATCCGCGCAGGACGGACGCATCACGTACTTGTGAGACATTGAATCCGATGGTTTCAAAGATGGCGTCCATTTGTTCGCGTTCCGCCAGGTCGAACGCTTCCTCGCTGAGCAGGCCCACATCAACAACTCCCACGATGCGGTTGTGATCATCCACCACGGGCAACGCGAGGAATTTATTCATGACGAAGGCCTCACATGCATCCAACACCGTTGCGTGCGCGGGCAAGGTGATCACACGCGGGATCATAACGTCCGACACCCGTTGATCGAGCGCCGCGGTCAGTAGCCGGCGCGTCGGGAGCACGCCCCTGAGAATGCCATCCACGTCCAGCACGTAGAAGTAGATGATCTTCTCACCGATGCCATGCTCGCGTACTTCATCGAGCGCCTGGCGAATGGTCAGGTCCGAACGGAGGGTGGCTGCGTCTGTGCGCGCCACATCGAGGATGGATTGATGGAGATCGGCGGCGTTCATCGTGTTTGCAGATTATATGATCGGGCGAGGCGTCCGCATTTGGAATTGCGCCTCGAGAAAGGGAATCATTGGAAGATAACACCACCCAGATTCTATCGAGATCCCGGGTGATTGAACGCCGATGCTTTATTCCTGACCGCCTTATCCGACGGATGCGGATATTTCGTCACAAACGAGAAATCCCTTGCGCGTGAGAGAGATCCGTCCATCAATGATTTGCAGCAGGCCTTCATCAAGCAGACGCTGTGCCGCCGGAGAATTGTCGGCAAGAAAATCGCAACCGAAACGCATGTGAAATTCAGCCAGGTCGATGCCCTCACTGCGCAGACGCAAGTACACATATTCGCTGCGCAGGATCGACGCATCGAGATGCTCTCCGCCCGCGACCGGCAGTGTCCCGCGCCGCAGTGCTTCACTCCAGGCCGCGAGGCTCCGCGCATTCCATTCCCTGCGATCCCGCAATGCACCGTGGGCTGAAGGCCCGAATCCATAATATTGATCATGACGCCAGTAGGCGAGATTGTGCAGGCACTCATACCCCGGCAAGGCGTAATTCGACACCTCGTAGTGTCTGAAGCCCCAAGCCCCGAGCGTGTCCATCGTTATCTCGAAGAGCATCGCATCACTCTCTTCGCCCGCGACCTGTACTTCGCCGCGATCAACCATTCCTGCCAACGGCGTTCCCCTTTCAACGGTCAGCGAATAACACGACAGGTGTGTGGTGCCGAGCGCGCGAGCACGCTCGAGGTTGTACATCCACCGTTCGGGCGTTTGGCCGGGCAGAGAAAACATGAGATCGAGGTTCACGTTCTCGAAGCCCGCCGCATGCGCCAGCGCAATACCATCCTCCGCCTCGCGCGCCGTATGGATGCGGCTCAGAAAACGAAGATCATCATCATGGAAAGATTGCACCCCGAAGCTGAGCCGGTTGACGCCGAGCGCGCGATACCCCGCGAGCTTGTCGTTCGCCACAGTACCGGGATTACATTCAACCGTGATTTCGGCATCGTGCGTCACGGGAAAGTGACTTCGGAGTGCCGCGAGTATGGATCCGAGTTGCTGCGGCGATAACAGCGAGGGTGTGCCACCCCCGAAAAAAATCGATGTGCAGTGAGAGGCCGAGAGTGTATCCTGCCTTGCGGCCCCAATGTGTGCCGCGGCGTCGCCCGTTGCACCCGGATGCTGTTGCCTCTCCCATGCCGCGCGCAATTCGATTTCGCGGACGAGGAGTGCGACGAAGTCGTCGTATCGTGTTTCCGTTTCTATCGAATAGAAATCACAATAGACGCACTTCTTTTCACAGAAGGGCACATGGACATATAACGCAGGCATCGGCTACAGGACGCCGGAAAAAATGCGGCTCCAGCGCACGGATCCGAGCAGGTCGAAAGGCTGCGAGAGCGGAATGGTCGAGTCCCAGGACCAATAGATAAACATCGCCTTGCCGATGATGTTCTTACGCGGCACATATCCCCACGAGCGGCTGTCCTCGCTGTTGTCGCGATTGTCGCCCAGCACCGCGAAATAATCGTTTTCGACACGGTAAAGCGCGCTGTTGCTTCCATCGATTTCAATGCGCCCGTCGGTGGTGAAGCGGATCGAGTGTCCTTCGCGCTCGATGAACAGTCTCCACTGATCCACATTCGCAAGGGTGAGCTCGATGCGCATACCCTTGTATGGGACTACGACCGGACCCCACCAATCCCTGTTATACGGGAGGCCACGAGGAAAAATACCTTCCTCGGTTTCACCCTTCTTCAGAGCGTATCCAGCGAAGAGGGCCGTTGCGGGCGGCTGCTGCACGATGCCGTTTACATACACCCGTTTCCCCGCGATCTCAAGGGTGTCTCCGGGCACAGCGACACATCGCTTCACATAATGCACCGCATTGGGCTGGTCTACCGCTGCCGCGCCGCCTGTGTATTCAAAAACGATGACGTCGCCGCGGGCCGGCTCGGTGTAACCCGGCAGCAGTGTCGTATGCGGGAGGCGGATGCTGGTGAGGGGCACGGTGCGGGGCGAATTCAAACCGTACGCGAATTTGTTGACAAAGAGATAGTCACCTACGAGCAGCGTGCCCTCCATCGACGGTGTCGGGATACCGAAGGCCTCGACAAAAAACACTTTGATGAGCAGCGCGCAGAAGAATGCATACATGAGTATGCGCAAGTATTCTTTTGTCCGACTACGCCGTGGCGGAGTTTCCTCGTCATGCTCGACGGTTTTTGGATCCGCTTCGGGCGCGTCCGCAGCCGTCATGGGTGGTGGAGCCACTCGTTCCGGTTGATCTGACAGGACCGGCGTGGATGTAGAAGCTGGCACGGCGGGGGACTCTGCACCCGCAGGGCTGTCCTTCGCCGGCATCTCGAAACCGTCGTCAATATGGTCGTTTACGTCGCTCACGGCAGGGGTGTATCATACAGCGGAAGAGGAATACAACGCAAACACGGGTCAATACAAAAGGGCCGGTTTCCGGCCCTTTTGTTGCATGCGGTCTGACGATTCACATGTCATCCGATAATTTTTCCAATACGCCCGAAGCGGATCGATCCGAGTTTCTTGAAGAGATTGAAGAGCGGGATATCCGGCGACCATGACATGTACACGATCATTGGTGTTCCGATCACGTGTTCCTTCGGGATGAATCCCCAGAATCGGCTGTCGAGGGAATCATCACGATTGTCTCCCATGCCGAAGACGTAGTCCCTTTCGACAGTGTAGGATGTTGCCGGTTTCCCGTCGATGGTGATCATACCACCGGACACGCTGACTTCGTGTCCCTCACGGCGGATGAAGGTATTCCACTCGCCGATATTTTCGGGTGTGAGCTGAATCACATCACCCTCGCCCGGCACGACGATGGGACCGTAATTGTCACGGTTCCACGGTTTTCCGACCGGGAAAATATCGCCGTCCACAAACTCTTTCGGAAGAACCCCCTGCGTGTAGTGTACACCGATCGGATTGTCGAACGGTTTCCCGTTGATGAGGAGGCGCTTGTCGACCACCTGTATGGTGTCGTGCGACACCGCGACACAGCGCTTCAGGTAATACTGGAATTCCCTCGCCTTTGCATCATCACGATAGCCGGGAAAGATGAAGACGATGACATCGCCGCGCTCGGGGTCGCGAAATCCCGGTACACGGAACCAGGGAATTTCCACTTCCTTGCCGGCCAACAAACCGAGCAGGGGCACGGCCTGCGGCGAGGATCCGCCATAGAGGAATTTGTTGACGAACAGAAGTTCGCCTGCCATGACCGTGTTTTCCATCGATCCCGTCGGAACCTGGAACGACTGCACCACGAAACTATTCAGCACAATGACAGCCGCGAGGGCCACAAAGATGCTTTTAAAAAACTCCCACACGCGCTTTCCGAGCGGCAGAGGAGGCGCGGCCGGTTTTTTGTCCTTCGACGGTGCGGCCTTCGAATCCTTGAGTTTCAGCATGGGCTGCCTGTTGTTGAGAACGAGATAATTGGACGGATGGAGGCGCGTCTTGTTCCCTGGGGGCGGATTATTGCTCCATCGACAAGACCGCGAGGAAGGCCTCCTGCGGAATTTCGACGCTGCCGACCTGTTTCATGCGCCGCTTCCCTTCCTTCTGCTTTTCGAGCAGCTTGCGTTTGCGGGTGATGTCGCCGCCGTAACATTTGGCTGTCACATTCTTGCGCATCGGTTTGACCACATCGCGCGCGATCACCTTGTTGCCTATCGCCGCCTGAATCACAACCTCGAACATCTGGCGCGGGATCAGCTCCTTGAGCTTCGAGCAGTAGCGGCGTCCCCAATCGTAGGATTTTGTCCTGTGTACAATGCTCGAGAGAGCATCGACCGGCTCGCCGTTCAGAAGGATGTCGAGCTTCACCAGATCCGATTCGCGGTACTCCTTGAACTCGTAGTCGAGAGAGGCATATCCGCGCGACACGGATTTCAGTTTGTCGTAGAAATCGAAAATGATTTCGGAGAGGGGCAGCTCGTAATGCACATCGGCGCGGGTGGGATCGATGTACGTCGTGTTGAGATACACGCCGCGCCTGTCCATGCACAGCTTCATGATGTTGCCGAGGTACTCGGTGGGTGTGATGATCTGCGCGGTGATAAACGGTTCCTCGACATGATCGATCTTGCCGCCGTCCGGCAGGAGCGTCGGATTGTCGATGACAACACGTTCGAGTGTGCTGGCAAGCACCACGATGTACTCGACGTTGGGAACCGTGTTGATGATCGTCTGGTTGAACTCGCGCTCCAGCCGCTCCTGCACAATCTCCATGTGCAGCAAACCGAGAAAACCGCAGCGGAAGCCGAAACCCAACGCGGCGCTCGTCTCGGGCTCATACATGATGGATGAATCGTTGAGCCGCAGTTTGGCCAGCGCGTCGCGCAGCTCCTCGTACTCTTCGCTCACCGTCGGATAGATTCCGCTGAAAACCATCGGCTTCACTTCCTTGTAGCCGGGCAGCGGTTCAAGGGCCGGTTTTTTTGCGTGAGTGATCGTGTCGCCCACATTCGTGTCCGCAACGTCCTTCACCCCTGCGATGAGGTATCCCACGTCTCCGGCTGAGAGCGAGCCGGTACGTTTTTTCTTCATCAGAAGGACGCCCACTTCCTCGGCCTCGAATTCCTTGCCGTTATACATGAATCGGATGCGGTCGCCTTCGCGGATCGTGCCCTGCACTACACGCATGTACACAATGGCACCACGGTAGGGATCGAAGACTGAGTCGAAAATCAGCGCCTGCAGCGGCGCTTCGGCATCACCTTTCGGCGGCGGCACGCGGTCTACGACGGCACTGAGGATCTCTTCGATACCAATACCCGATTTGGCACTGGCGGGAATGATGTCGTCCTTCGAGCAGCCGATCAAATCCACGATACCCTGGCTGACGGTGTCGACCATGGCGCTCGCGAGATCCACCTTGTTTACGACAGGGATGATCTCGAGTCCGGCCTCGATGGCAAGGTACAGGTTGCTGATTGTCTGCGCTTCAACGCCCTGTGTTGCGTCGACGACGAGGATGGCACCCTCGCATGCGTTCAGAGAACGGGAAACTTCGTAGGCGAAATCCACATGCCCCGGTGTGTCGATGAGGTTCAGCGTGTACTCATTCCCGTCGGTGTGCATGTATTTCATCTGGATCGCATGCAGCTTGATGGTGATGCCGCGCTCCTGCTCGAGATCCATGTCGTCGAGTACCTGATTGACAACAAGATCGCGTTTTGTGATCGTGCCCGTTGCCTCGAGCAGGCGGTCCGCTAAAGTGGACTTGCCGTGATCAATATGGGCTATGATGCAGAAGTTGCGGACGTATTGCATGCGGGGGTAGCGCTTCTCCGGAATTAAGACAGTAAATATACCGAGAAACGGGGAGTGGTCCAATGCAGGTGTGCTTCTCCTGCCCGGGGGTGTCACTCTTCCCCTTGATCGGTTCCTCGCCGGTGTTCATGTTGCGCGGATGAAACTAGGAGGTCCACCACTACGGCAGCTTGCCCTGCGCGCGGCGATTCTCGCGTGTGCCTGCCTCTGGGGCTTTTCAAGCGAAGCGCCGGGGCAGAATCTTCGTCCGCGAATATTCAACCTGACCGAACGTCTGCTCGCCGGCGCGCCAAACATACTCGCCCCGACCTCGATGGTGTTGGATACACGGCGCGGTTTGGTGTATGCCTCGGCGAGGGGATACAATCCCATCGCCACGTTTGAAATATATGGAGGCAGACGGCGGTTTCTGACACTCGCCGCACCCGATTCGCTGCGGGGAACCCTTCGGCTCCTGCATGTGAATCCACGATCCGGAGCGCTGTTAGCGGTGGCACAACCAATAGCCGACAGGCCAGAGCGCATGTACGTGATACATCCGCAGGATCCGCAAGCACGTTTCCAGGTGCGTTTTGATGCGGGTGCTGGTGCGTTCATGGCCGTGGCAACCGATCCGGATGTCGACCGGCTTTTTGTATCGATGGGACGCCGGCATATCCTTGTTCTGGATGGGAGTTCATTACTTCCGGTCGACTCGATTGACGCGGGTTTCGAAACGGCCGGCATCGCGGTGGACAGCGTGCACCAACGCCTGTATATCGCGCAACGCGCGCCGGTCGACCGTGTCACGCGAATGCTGGTCGTCTCGACGGTGACGCTGGAACGTGTGAGGGACACCGAATACGAGACGGAGGATGTTTTCGACCGGGTCGTCGTGGATCCGGGCACACAACGCTCCGCGCTGTATGGCGGAGGCCGCATGCGGTTTATGGATGCCTTCGGCCGTCCGGCCGGCGAGGTGCGTATCTCGGGCGACATCGGCGATGCGGTCGCTGTCCCGCAATTCAACAGCTTCTGGTTCTTCCGCATCGCGGCGGTGGACGAGCAGGGGCTTCATGGCCGTTTCGGAAAAGTGTACCGATGGAATTTCGTTCTAAACTCGCTTGATTCCGTGGTGCTCGGACTCGATGCGCAGCGCCTCGTCTATTATCCCGCAACGCGGGAAATCGCGGTGCTGAATCCGGGATCCTCGACCATAGATGTGCTCTATGCGGGCGATCTTTCGCTGCGCAGAACATTGTCCATGGGTCACAGTCTCGAAGATGTTCTGCTTTCGGGCGACGGCCGTACTCTGTACGTGGCAAATGCTCTCGGGTCGGGATACACCGTGACGTTATTCGAGACTCGTTCCGACGCGGTGAACGTGATGCGTGCCGGACCGTGGCCTGTTCGTCTGATCCGTGACCCAGCGACGCACGAGGTCATCCTGCTGAATCATTTCCAGAACACGCTGCGTTTTGTCGATTCCACGCTGTTTATCGCCGCGGACACGCTTCTGTTATCAAACGTATTCGAGAACCGCACCAACGCACTCCCGTCGTTGGCGATAAATCCCAACGGTTTTGCCTTGCTCACGCTGCCTGAACAGGCGAGCATGGTGCTCGTTCAAACAGCGGCACGCCGCGTTCTGCGGACCGAACGAATCTCATGGTACAGATTCACTGGCGAAGACGGAGCCGGAGCACTTCAAGCCGCATTCACTTCTGATGGCCTGCGATTCGGTGTGCTGGCGTTGCGGAGCCGGACGCTCGGCATGTATCGGACCGACCGAAGCGGAGTACAGCGCAGCATGGATCTTACCGGTTTCGACTGGTCGAGGATAGCGCCATTTGCGCATGAGTGTCTTAGAACGGGACGAAACGCGAATGAACTCGTTGTAGGCCCATACGTGATCAATATTGATTCAGGCACCATCGATTCACTTCGTGTGGATGGCCCAATTCTCCAGCTTGGATGCGACGAATTCAGTTGGGCGGTTCAATACGGTGAGCAGTCGATGGAATTGCTTCGAAGTGATACACAGGCCGGGGATCCGTTATTTCGCGACGCCATTCGATTCCATCTCGACGAAGCTGCGACGCATCCTGATGTTGTCCGTCTCGACGTGTACAGACGGGCTCTCATTCTTGGGTACGAGCAGGATGCGCGTGTGCTGGTCTATGATCTGCCCCGGACTACACGTGTGACGGCACCTCCGCAGGAAAATGTAATGACAGTTGAACTGTATCCGAATCCCGTGCGGCGAAGCGATGAGGTCGTGCTCCATCTCAACCTCCAGGGTGTACCGAACGTGAATGACGCCCGTGTTTCCATCCATGACATGCTCGGGCGGTGTGTCGCGACCGGAACGCTTCACGGAACCGCCGTCGAGATGGATTTGCCCGGCGTCAAACCCGGCATTTATACGTTGGTGATACGCACCGGTCTCGTGCAATTCTCGCATCGATTGGTCGTTTCCCCCTAGCATGTGAAATTCGGTGTTGGTAACCTGCGTGTGATAGCGTCCAATTGTGCGGCATCCGTACAAGCTCCCACGTATGTTTTCATCCTCCGTTCGACCGGCCGGCAAGGCCGTACGAAGACAGTATTGCACAGGAGTTTTTCAGACTGCACGCCCATATGTGAGTTCGGTGGAATTGAGTTTCGGATGGATGTTTCAAATCGTACATTCCGCGATTCGATACACTCGAGTCATCTCTTTCAGTAGCAGGAATTCTGAATGGCGATTCGGTACAAGTTTTTCGTGGTACTGACATTCCTTCTCCCGCTCGCGGGGGCTGCACAGCCGACGCTGAATTTCAAGCGTGTGGAGGTGCGCTATCCCGAGATCACGCTGGCGTTCAAGGTGACCTGCGCCGGGGCCTTCAAGCGCGACATGCAATCGCAGCACTTCGAAGTGCGTGAGAACGGCATCCTGGTCAAGGATGCTCGTCTGTTGTGTCCGCCTGACGACTCCTGCTGCGTATCGACCACGATGGTGCTCGACAGGACAGGCAGTATGCTCGACCGTCCCGTCCCGAAACTCGCACGACTGAAAACGGCGGCCAAGACGTTTGTCGATTTGATGCAGACACCGTGTGACGAGGCGTCGCTCGTTTCGTTCAACACCGAAGTGACCGTGGATGTACCCATGACCACGGATAAATGGTCGCTGAAAAACGCGATCGACGGATTTGCCGCCTCCGGGTCCACGGCGCTCTGGGATGCAGCGTATGAAGGTATCACACAACTTGCATCCTCCGCGAGGAACCGTTGCCGGGCGGTTGTGCTGTTTACGGACGGAGGAGAGAACAGCAGCAAAAGGCACACCTTCTCCGATGTTATCACTCATGCACTGACCGAACATGTCCGGGTCTTTACAATCGGGTACGGAATCATTCAGGGATCTGGTGCTGAAACGTCTCTGCAGCAGCTTGCGGAGAACACGGGCGGCGATTACTACTACTCGCCTGTCGACGGAGATTTAAACGCCATATTCCGTTCGATCAGAACACAGATCACGGAGTCTTACAGAGAGTGTGTTCTCTCCTACGAATCCACGTGTCCCGATGGAATGATGCGAACCGTGGAGCTGACGCTGAAAAACTACTGCGGCGGCACAGTCACGCAAACGCGCACCTATCAGGCGCCTCTCGACCGTTCGAAATTTTCGAACATTCAGGTGCACCTCGGTCGGGCCAGTGTGATGGGCACCCGTGAAGTCGAGATTCCATTGATACTCGATACTCCCGTCGAGGGCGTTTTTAGTGCATGTGATTTCACGATTCAATACAATCGTTCGATCGCAAACCTTGTGGGTGTCTCCACTGTCGGGACCCTGTTGGATGGAGTACCCACATCCATTGCAGACGTCGGATCGGGACATACCATCTATCTACGTGAGAAGAAACTGATTTCCGGCACAGGTCCTTTGCTGTTCCTGCGTTTTCGTGCGGGGGATGTCGCGTATCTCGGCGACACGTACGTCCATATCAGCAATTGGAACATGTATGCCTACTGTCTGATACCGCGCACAAGCGACGGATTGTTGACCGTGACACCGCGTGAGCCGCTCTTGGCCTGCTCGGTGGATATTCCGGAGCGGATTGTCTGGGACGACGACCGCAAGGAGTATGTGCCGAATCCCGTCACCGCAACTGTGCGCGTTGCCAACAGCGGCACGCGCGAAGCCCGCAACGTAAAGGCGCGGATTTCCATTTCTTCCACAAAGGCGCAACTGTCCTCGCCGACAGTGCCGATTCAATCCGTTCAAACAGGCATCGTCAACGCTGGCGCGGAAGGTGCCGCGAGTTGGGATCTTCGTGTCGAGAAGCTAGAAAAGGAGGACTCGATTCGATTGTGCTTCACGGTGACCTCCGACAATCACGAGCAAATCGAATGCTGCCGGACCCTGTACGTCAATCCGGCGCAGGCCTCCTCGATCACCTGTGCTCTGAATGCCCCCGATACCATCTATTTCCGCGAGCAGTTTTACGAGCCCGAGGAATTCGATGTGACTCTCACGGCGACAAACAGCGGAACGGGTCAAACAAAGCAGGTTGTGGGACAGTTGTTGCAGGACACACGTTTTACGATACAGTCCGATGCCCGCCTCGTGATGGCGGACGTACTGCCGCCTCTGCAGCAGGCCTCGGGTACATATCGTGTACGGATGCATCCGCGGGACACCGATGGATACGACACGCTCCGCGCGCATGTGCAGGGGAATGACACCGATCCGGTTTGGTGCGAGAAACCCGTGTGGGTGCAGCGTCTGCGCTGGCCCGTTTTCACACTCGGTTGCACAACGCCGGACAATGAACTCGAATTCTCCGAACTCGCGGGTGATTACACTCCGAATCCCTTTCCAGTAACCACGACTGCAGTGAATGTTGGAGAGACCTTCGCGGAGGAATGTCAGATCCTCTTTGTCGGTCCGCCGCGTTTCACGCCGGTGGGAACCAATCTTCGACCTGCAGGGACGATGAAGGTTGGCGACCGGCGCATCGAACAATGGATGATCCGCGCGCTTCCACGCGCCGTCGCCGGTTGGGACACTCTTGTCTTCCAGGTTCTTGGCAAAGGTGGACTCGGCCGGAAGATCGCGCTCGCCGAATGCCGGCTTCCAATCTATGTTCCCGAGATGCGCGCACCCTCGTACGGGCTGCACTGTGATGCGCCTGATTCGCTCCGTTACGAAAGCAACACCTACACCCCGGATCCGTTCCTCTTCACGATGCGCATTACGAATAGGGGCACCGCGTCGGGCCGCGGGCTTCGTATCACACCAGAGCTTCCGGGTTCCGTGCAGCTCGCCTCCGGTGAAACTGCGGATCGGTTCATCGTGGAACTGCGACCGAATGAAAGTGTCGATCTCTCGTGGCGTATCACGCCACTTCGACGAAACGACGACACACATGCGCGCATTTGTGCACGGATTCTCGACGATGCGGGCATAAGCGGAGACTGCTGCAGCGAGGTGTTTATTCCACGCGTCGCCCCCCCGCGCCTGTCCGCAACTTGCGTGACAGTCGACACCGTGTTCATCGACGAAACCACGGGTGAGTACGCGGGAAATCCCTTCCTTTTCGTTCTCACCGTCAGGAACAGCGGCACCGGACTTGCCGAGAACGTGCGCGCCACACTCGCAGCACTCGCGCCGTCGATGTCTGTGGAAGGCGAAGCCGAGATATACCTCGGCGACATCGCCGCCGGCTCGCAGGCGCGGGCCGAATGGTTTGTCCGTGCCTTGCGACGTGTGACACCGGGTGAGATACCGCTGCGCGCATCCGTTTCAGCCGCCAATCATGTTCCTCTCGCGTGCGAACGGACGGTTTTTGTTCCGCTCACGAAATCCCCGGTGCTGGCCGTCGATTGTGCCTCCGAGCCGGAGGATTCGCTGCTGTTTAATTGGAATATCGGAGATTACGATCCGAATTTCTTTTCCGTCTCCGCGCGTGTGACAAACACTGGTGACATACGTGCGAACAATGTTGTTGTGGCGATCATTGTGCCCCCGGGCACGATGCTTGCGGCGGGAGAAACATCCCAGAAGGCAGCCGCGCCATCACTTCTCGAACCGGGACAAAGCGGTCTTGCGCGATGGGTACTCCAGCCGGTCAGGCAGAATGCGGATGCAACTCGCAGTTTCCACTTCCTGGCCCGGGCTTCCAACGCGAGCGACGCCTCCTGTTCCGATACGATGTTTGTTCAGGGTGCTCCGCGCCGTCTCGCCATACTCATGCCGCGCGATCAAGTGCTGCGATATGGCGAGAAGCGGCAGATCCCTGTGTACGTCGATCGCACAGTGGGCATTGGCCTTTCGTCGTACAGCTTCGAGCTTGTGTATGATCCCGCCGTGCTGTCGATCCTGCAAATCACAAGTATTGGTACACTCACCGGGCGCGGATGGGTTGGCCCGGTCATGTACAAGGTTTCAGACAATCGCGTGCGGATATCAGATTACTCCACGACCATGGCTCTGCATGCGGAAGCTGGGCTCCTTTTAACGCTTCAGGTTGAGGGCGCGTATCGTGGCATTGGCGGCCCGGGCGGCTTCGCTCAATCCATGCTGCATGTGGATACTGCCACGCTCGGCATGAATTCCGGCGAGATAGAAGCATCCGCCACAGACGGGAGCGTCATTGTGACCGACGACTGTCTCGAACCGCTCAAGGCCTCGGACGGGTTCACGCTTGAACAGAATGCGCCGAATCCGTTCACACATATGACCACGATCTCGTACAGTCTCGCGCGTGGAATGGACGTGCGTCTTGCGGTCTACGATCGCTTGGGCCGCGAACTCGCAGTGCTCGCACAAGGCCCGTCCTCCGCCGGGACACACACCGTCCAATACGATGCCGCCGGTCTCGAACCGGGCCTGTACCTCTGCCGCATGGAGACGGCGAACCGCATCGAGATCAGAAAAATGATACGGCGATGAGCCGTAGGTCCAGGCCCACGCCTTCTTCCCGCGGACGTGCTCGTGGGAAGAACACGCGCGCAGCCCGGGTGTGTCTGTTTTTCCTGTTCTATGCGGCCGGATTCCATCAATTGATCTCTCAGCCCGTCTGTGGCGTGACGGGTCCCGATTCCGTGTTTTTTGACAAGGTCCGCTACAACGCGTACGTGCCTCCGGATTTCGAGATCGAGGTTGTTGTTCACAATCCAGCCGGTACACGCATTGATTCGCTCGTTGCCTTTCCTCGATCGAATCCCCGTTTCACGGTCATCTCACCACCGGTGCTCCTTCTCGCGGACTCGTTACTTCCCGGCGATTCTGCACGCGCGCGATTTCATCTCATCGTGCAACCGCGTGCCGTAAGTGGCGAAGACACGGTTATCATGAGCCTCTCCGGTAAATCCGGAATGCGGGGCGAATGTCTCCTCGTGATATGGGTCGAGAAGGAATACAAGCCGGAGAACGTGCTGCTCTGCCCGTCCGACACCGCGTTGCGAATCTCCTTTGTCGATACGCTCAACACGTATGTACCGGCCCCGCTTGTTGTTCCTCTCCGCATCGAAAACCGAGGTGATGCCCCATCAAAAGACACTCGCTTGCTGTATGTCGCGACGCCGGGCCTTGCGCCCGCCGACGGACAGGACGCGATCGTCGACATTGGTACACTGCAGCCCGGAGCTGTAGCGGACCGAATCTTCCGTCTCCGTATCGTACCAAGAACCAGTGATACGACCGTGGGGCTTCGTTTCAAGGTACAGGGGTATGGTGGTCTTGGCGATCGCATCATCGATACAATATGCGAGACGCCGGTCACCATCCCCGCTTTACGCGACGCGGCGTTTGAGTTGCATTGCGATTCCTCGCCACACATCGTTTTCGACCGTGGCGTTTACACGCCGAATCCGTTCGAATGGGCGGTGACAGTGCACAACAGCGGCGACGGCTTTGCGAAGGATGTACGAGCAGCGATCACCCTGCCTTCGAACTACCGCCTCGACTCTCTCGAGCAAAACGAACACACGCTTGGCAATATGCCCGCCGGAAGCATACGGCAGACCACCTGGCGGATACGCGCCCTGCCGGTGACACGTCCCGACACGGGTGTCCTGTGCACCACGGTCTACGACGTCTTTGCGCACAATGCCCAATGCTGCGACACGATAACTTTGCCGCCTGTGCGCAGCTCCGACATGCGCGCGTCATGCCTGCTGCTGCCTGATACCATCGGGATCGATGCATCCACAGGCATATATCAACCGTCGCAAACCGAGGTGCGTCTGCAAATTTCGAATCCGGGAACGGAGGCCGTTGATTCCGTTTGGGCCGAGATCGTCATCGCCGATCCCGACATCGACATCCGCGGCGGCGCACCCGTGCGTCGTCTCGTGGCGGTACGCTTGCTGCCGAATGGTTTTGCGGAAGTATCGTGGATGCTTGCCCCGCGCGCCGTGCCGCAGGATCGGCGGAGCACGATTCTCTTCCGCGTTTCAGGGGTGGAAATTCCGGAACGAATAACCTCGTGTCAACTGCGCATCGCGGCGTCGTTGCTTCCCGCGTTAGTCTGTTCCATGTCGAGCACCCCTGCCGACACCTTGCATTACAACATCGGCACACTGCAGTACGATTCACTCACGCTCAGTGCAGTCGTGCGCAATACAGGATCAATTGCCGCGCGCGGCGTCCGCGTTTCATTGCTCCTGCCTTCGGGCATGGGACTCGCCGCGGGTGATTCCGCCGTGCGGTCGCTTGGAGATGTTTTGGAAACCGGCGGTGAAAGGACGCTGCACTGGCGTCTCGATCCCGCTGTCCGGCGAGATGGCCGGCTCGACACGATTCGTGTCGAATTCCATGTAGGTGCGGTATCCACGTTGTGTGAGGACTGGATATTTATTGTCGGAATTCCACCCGTCACCGTGCTCAGCATTCCGTCCAATAATCTCGCGCAGTACAATCGCGAACTCCGGATTCCGATCGAGATCGACAACGCCGACGGAAAGCAGATTCAGCATATCGACTGTGCCGTGCGGTATAATCCGGCATACCTTGAATTGCTCGACATCGAGAGAACGGGCGATATGCTGGAGAACTGGACCTTTTTCTCTGATTCCAGGCCGGGCCGCATCGATATCTCGGCTCGCAGTGATACGAGCGTGCTCGCGGGCGAGGGGATCCTGATGCATGCGCGCTTCCGCGTCGTGTTCGGAGCGCTCGACGACGCGCTGCGTGCGGTTGTGACACCACTCTCGTTTGATACAGTCACCAGCGCCGTGAACCGCGGCGGAGTGATCGTGCGGTATTTCGACGGAGCGGCCGTGCTGAGCGGTGATTGTCTTCCGCCTTTGAATGCAAGCGACCGGTATGTACTGCTCAATGCCTCGCCGAATCCGACATCCGGTGCGCTCAGCGTGCATGCGGACCTGCGGGAACAGGCGCATCTGCGTCTTGTTGTTGTCGATGCGCTTGGCCGCGAAGTTTATCGGGTCGCCGATGCGATTTTTCATGCAGGCACGCACAGGTTCACCGTACCTGCAGGCCTCCTCCGTGCGGGACGCTACTACATCCTCGCAACGGCTGCGGGACGGACCACCACCTCGGCTGTGACGCTAATACGCTGAACGGAACGTCCGGTTATTGAAAAGTGTAGAGAATGCGCACTTCCGCGTGATGCTGTGAGCTGGATCTCGTTTTGTTCTCCTGTTTCTCTTCGTACGTGCCATTGATTTCCAGCATTCCTTTTTCCAGATTGACGGAATGAAGAAACGTCACTCATCGGAAGCAGACGAGCATCAGGAAGCGCACACCGGCGCTGAATTCGCGGGTGATGCGGCGAAGCACTCACCTGGTGGGACCTTGTCCGTTTCAACCGGATCCACTACGCCTGGAAACCTTGCTCCGGCATATGCGGAAGGCGCGGGGCGTGCGCGCTCACGGGCGCTCGCGGTGGATGAGTACGCCGAAGGTATACTTCGTGGCGACCGCATCGTTCTCGCGCGGGCAATCACACTTATCGAAAGCCGGAAACCCGATGACAACCGGCTCGCTCGCGCTCTGCTCGGCGCCGTTCTCCCCCATTCAGGTCGCGCTGCGCGTGTCGGAATAACGGGCGTCCCAGGCGTCGGGAAAAGTACTTTCATCGAAGCACTGGGATGTATGCTGACGGAAGCAGGGCAGCGTGTTGCCGTGCTGGCGGTCGATCCAAGCAGCCGCATATCCAAGGGCAGTATCATGGGCGACAAGACGAGGATGGAGCGTCTTGCCTCCGATCCCCGCGCATTTATTCGACCGTCACCATCCGCAGGATCTCTCGGAGGAGTTGCGCGCAAAACTCGCGAAGCCATGCTGCTGTGTGAAGCCGCGGGCTTCGATGTTGTGATCGTCGAGACTGTGGGTGTCGGTCAATCCGAAACGGTCGTTCATTCGATGGTTGATTTTTTTCTCCTCCTCATGCTGGCCGGTGCGGGTGATCAGTTGCAGGGGATCAAACGCGGTATCATGGAGATGGCGGATGCACTCGTCATCCATAAAGCCGACGGCGACAACCGGGTTGCCGCCGATCGAGCGCGCGGTGAATACGAACAGGCCATGCATTTCCTGCGCAGTGTTTCGCCGGACTGGTTCCCACCCGTCCTGACCTGTTCTTCGGTCACGCTCGAAGGCATCGCGGACGTGTGGAAGACCATCACGCAGCACCGTGCTCTTATGACACAGAACGGTTACCTCCGTGCGCGACGTGCCGAGCAGGACCGTTCGTGGATGCACGATACCATCCGTGAAGCCCTACAGGACTCGTTCGAAACACATGCAGGCGTTGCGGCGCTTCTCCCGATGCTGGAAAGACAGGTGGAGGAAGGATCCCTTCCCGCTGTCACTGCGGCACAGCAGCTTCTCGATGTGTTTGCAGGTCGGGAAGATGGTACAGTGCCATAACGACACGCGCTGCAACGGATGTTTTGCAGAATATCCGGACAAGGCAAGACGGCAGGACGTGACAGGATTGGTCCACCTCCGAAATCCAAGTGGAGAGCAGTGAACAACCGGATTGAGCCGCAACGTATGACCTCATATCGATCATTCGACACAGAGAAGGAAAACATTTCATGAATACGCAGAGTTTGAAACAGCACACGTTTCACATCTCCAAACATTGGTCGGCATTATTCGCACTGACCCTCGGCATTCTGCTCCTCGCCTGCAGTGCTCCGAAAGAGGAAGTCAAACCAGTTGTGGTCGACGTGAAACCCGAGCCGCTCACACCGCCTCCTGCGAATCGCGTGTTCCAATTCGAGGACAGATACTTCGTGCGTGGCGCCTCGATTGATCTCGAAACAAACATCGACGATCCGCTGCAGGCGATCCGTGTCATCCAACTCAAGGCCGGTTCGAATGAAGTGATCGTGATTTCGAATTTCGAGAAGGCCGAGGCGGGACGCACGCAGGCCTCCGAGACGTGGTTCGGTGTGGAGATGCCCGTGCTTGCGCCCGGCCGCTATCCACTCTCCAGCGCGAAAAATATTCGGTTTTATCGTTTTCTGCTTGGAGATAAACCCGAACGTCTCGACGGCGCGTCCTACGATGGTTTCATCAATATCGAGGAGATCAAGGACGGCTTCATCATCGGCTCACTCAATGCAACTGTCACCGGTATCAGCAAATCTTTCGAGAAACCGTCTCAACCTTTTACGCTTGTATATTCAGGATCATTCCGCATCAAGGACGTGCCCCTCGAGGCAACCGTCATGAAGACGCGGAAATGAGGCATCGGCGCCGCCGAGCGGACGTGTTGCGTGCCGGGGCGTCCTTACCCGTCATCGTGTGTTTCCAAAACAAGCCGCATCTCGTCGCTCTCACCAGATGATGCTCTGATGCGTCAGATCCTCTCGAGACTACGACATTCATTCACCAGGGACCCTTGAATCCGTGAAAACAAAAACACGCTTCGTCTGTCAAACTTGCGGGGCCAGCTCCGGGAAATGGGCCGGCCGCTGTGATTCGTGCGGGACGTGGAATTCCCTCGTCGAAGAAATGGTTGTTCCTGAACCTCGGGGGAAGGGCGCGCGCGGCGGTTCATCCACATCGATGCCGACACCGGTTACGGGTATCGATGCGGCGCGGGATGCGCGGCTGCTGACGGGATTGCCGGAAGTGGACCGCGTCCTAGGCGGAGGCATAGTACCCGGATCCGTCATTCTGCTCGGCGGCGATCCCGGCATCGGGAAGTCGACGCTTATGATGCAAATCTGCGCCCTCCTCGCAGGCAGAGCGGAGAAGACAGTCCTGTATGTCAGCGGAGAGGAATCGCTGCGGCAGATAAAATTGCGAGCCGAACGGTTGCAGGCAATGTCGGACCGCTTCCTTGTCTTGTCGGAAACGAATGTTGATGCCGTGCTCGATGCGATCGACCGCACGGATCCGGCGCTCGTTATAGTCGATTCCATACAGACGATGTACAGGCCCGAACTCGAGAGTGCGCCCGGGAGTATCGCACAGGTGCGTGAATGTGCGGCGCTATTGCAACGCCGCGCCAAAGAAGCCCATGTGCCGGTGATGTTGATCGGGCATGTGACAAAGGACGGAGCCATCGCGGGACCGCGCGTCCTCGAACACATGGTGGATGCCGTCCTGCAGTTCGAAGGTGATCACCATCATGCGTACCGGATCGTGCGCGGTGTGAAAAATCGCTTCGGCTCGACGAATGAAATAGGCATTTTCGAAATGCGTGAAACAGGACTCCGCGAAGTCGCGAATCCGAGCGAGGTGTTTCTGTCAGAGCGGTCGCGGGGCAATTCGGGATCCTGTGTCTGTCCGGTTCTCGAAGGTACCCGTGCCTTGTTGGTGGAAGTGCAGGCGCTCGTCTCGCCCAGCAATTTCGGGATGCCGCAACGCACCGTCTCGGGAATTGATGGCAAACGCCTTTCGCTTCTTCTCGCGGTACTTGAAAAACGATTCGGTTTGCGCACCGGACAGTTCGACGTCTTTGCCAACATTGCAGGCGGAGTCAAGATCGACGAACCTGCAATCGACCTGGCTGTGGCGGCTGCCATTGTGTCCAGCGCGCGCGATACTGCCATCGATCACGCAACCGCTATTATTGGCGAGATAGGACTCGGTGGAGAAATACGGTCGGTGAGTCATCTCGACAAACGTGTATCGGAAGCGGACAAACTCGGGTTCGAAACCATCGTGATTCCGAAAGGTAATCTCAAGGATCGGAGAAAAGGTGGTATCGCGGTGAGAGAAGTGGAATCGCTTGCCGAAGCGATGCGCGTCCTCGTCGGCTGAATCCCTGGCGCCTGCATGCTCACTCTCGGCATCATCCATACTCTGGCGCTTGCAGCGCTGGCTATCTTCCTCGGGCACGGCGTCCGACGGTTGCTGCCCGTATTGGCGCGGCTCAACGTCCCCGCACCGGTGATTGGAGGCATCATCGTATCCCTCGTTGTACTTGCCGCGAGGGAGTGGTGGTCGATCACAGTGTCTTTCGATACTGCACTGCAGGCGCCGCTGATGATTGCATTCTTCACAAGCATCGGCTTTGCCGCGAGTGGCGCGTTGCTCAAAAGCGGCGGTCGCCTCGTACTCGTATTTTTCGGACTTAGCGCAGCGTTTGCCGTGATTCAGAACCTCGCGGGAATCCTGGTGGCTCTGCCGTTCGGCCTCCATCCCCTGTTCGGTGTCCTTGCAGGTTCGGTGACTCTCACAGGCGGACCCGCGACCGGCCTCGCGTTCGCCCCGGTCTTTGAACAGGCCGGAGTGCAAAACGCTGCAGTGCTGGCCGTGGCGACAGCCATGGCGGGCATCGTCAGTGGCGGCCTCGTGGGAGGTCCACTTGCAACGGCGCTCATCAGACGTCGGAAACTTCGGGCACCCTACGCTCAACCTATCAAGGGCGAGACACCCGTGGGGACACACCTCGTGGAAGAACGGATTGCGGAGCCACCGCTGCACGCGCCTCCAGGTGAGGATCGTGAATCCTATCTGCTCTTGAAAAACATCACCGTCATACTTGCCGCCATGTGGATCGGCTCGATCCTGAGCGACACAATCGCAGCGTGGGCGCTGACGCTCCCCGCATACATCGGCGCGATGCTCGCTGCGGCCCTTCTGCGAAACATCGACGATGGCACGCGGCTGATCGGAATTTCTCAGCGAAGTGTCGACGATATCGGAAGTGTCGCCTTGTCACTTTTTATCGCAATGGCGTTGATCACACTCGATCTGCGCGCTCTGGCAGGACTCGCGCTTCCACTCCTCGCCATTCTTGTTCTGCAGATTGTGCTTGTCGCACTGTACTGTCAGCTTGTCTTTAGATGGATGGGACGCGATTACGACGCGGCAGTCATGTGCGGCGGTTTCTGCGGATTCATGCTTGGCACAACGGCAAATGCCATGGCGAATATGGAGACGCTTATCGAGTCCTACGGACCGGCCCCTCGCGCCTATCTCATTGTACCGATGGTCGGGGCGTTCTTCATCGATTTTGCTAACGCGCTCATCATCACCGCGTTCCTGAATATTCTCCGGTAAGCTGTGTCGGCGATAGCCGATTTAATCGAGTTTCGCCGATCCCAACCCGTCTCCCTTCCATAGCATCCAGATGAATACCGGTGCACCGAGTGCAGCCGTGACGGCTCCAACGGGCAATTCTACCGGTGAGAGAACGCTACGCGCCACGATGTCGGAGATTATGAGGAACGCCGCGCCGAAAAAAAACGCGCCGGGAAGTAATACGCGGTGATCCGGTCCGGCGGTTCTCCGCAGCAGATGCGGAATGATCAATCCCACGAATCCGATCGATCCGGAGAAGCTCACCACAGAGGCGGTGAGCATCGATGCAGCCAGGTACAACAGCAGTGATACTCGACGCGCATCGAGCCCAAGATGCGAGGCCTGTTCGTCTCCGAGAGCAAGAACATTCAGTGTGTGTGATTTCACGAACAGGATGCCGCAGACAAGCAGAACGACCGGGGCGACGATGGAAATTGTTGCCGGTGTTGCATGGCCGAGATACCCCAGCAGCCAGAACAGAGCGTTTCGTACCGGATCGCCGACAGTGCTGACCAGTGCCAGGATGATTGCGCTCAGGAACGCGCCCACCATGACACCCACCAGCAGCAAGGTGTTGGAATCGTTCTGCGCGCGTGCACGAGCGAGAATGTGAACTACACCGACAACAAGCGAGGCACCAAGGAATGCGCTCAGTGGTATTGCGCCCCAGAACAGCGCCGCAATGCCCGTGCTCATTGCAATGAGCGCTCCGACTGCGGCTCCGCTCGAAACGCCGAGGATATACGGTTCAGCGAGTACGTTTCGTAGCAGCACCTGAAATACAGCCCCGGCCACGGAGAGTGCACCGCCCGCGAGAGCCGCGAGCACGGTTCGTGGTAATCGAACAAGAAGGACGATGTCCCGTGCCATCGCCGACATGTCCTTTTCCATAAGTCCCGTCCAACTTAGGAGAGCTCGAAGAACGTCCGGAAGCGGAAGAGAGACTGGACCGCTCATCAGCGAGATACAGGCCGCCCCGAGTGTGAGGATTGCGCCTGCAATCGAGATCAGAAGGGCACGGCGCGCGGGATGAGGCCGTGCGGATGTCACGATTGCGCCGACGGGAGAGGCGCGCGATGTTTCTCCACGAGCGTCCACATTGCATCAAGGAGCCGGGTCATTCCTGCACCACTAACAGACGAGAAACGCAACACGGGGCTCCCCAGAGTGCGCTCGAATGCGGTTATACGCTCCTCTGTCTCTTCATCCGCCGCGTCAGTTTTCGAGATAGCGACGAGCGCGGGCTTCTGCGCGAGTTCGGCGCTGTACTGCGCGAGTTCGTTGCGAAGAATCGTGAATGTCTCCCGGTAGTCTTCAGTAGGACTTTCAATCATGATGAGCAGAACCGAAGTCCGTTCAACATGTCGGAGAAATTGCGTGCCGAGTCCCTTCCCTAGGTGCGCACCCTCGATGAGTCCGGGAATGTCGGCGACGGTAAAACTCTCGTATTCGCGGTAGCGGACAATGCCTAGATTTGGTTCGAGGGTTGTGAATGGATAGTCCGCGATTTTTGGACGTGCTGCGGTGATCACCGAAATCAGCGTCGACTTTCCCGCGTTTGGAAGTCCCACTAATCCGACATCCGCTATCAGCTTCAACTCGAGAATGAGTTCTCGTTCCTCGCCTGCGAGGCCGGGCTCCGCGAACCGCGGCGTCTGTTGTGTCGGGGTCGCAAACACGGCGTTGCCCCGGCCGCCTTTGCCACCCAGCGCGGCACGGACTTCCTGGCCGTCCTCAACCAGATCAGCGACCATCTCGCCGGTGGCGGCATCGCGAATGACAGTGCCACAGGGTACGCGCACTATCTCGTCGCGGCCCCACTTTCCATCCTTGCGTGAGGTGCTGCCCGCTGCTCCGCTCTCGGCCTTGTACGTGTGTTTGTAGCGGAGATCGAGCAGTGTGTGCAATTGGACGTCGGCGCGGATGATGACGTCTCCGCCCTTCCCGCCGTTGCCGCCATCCGGACCGCCTTTCGGCACATATTTCTCTCGACGGAAACTGACACAACCCGCCCCGCCTGCGCCGGAGTGTATCTGAATGGCGACCTGATCAACAAACACGCGTGACTACTTCTTTTTTTGGTATCTGCGATAGACGTCATCGGTGAAAGTCACCGCAACGCGTGAATACATGTCGATGTTGAACTTCAGGAACACTTCGTCGATATATTCCGAGGCTTCGCGCCAGGTTGCTCGGCCGTTCAAGGCGTCAATGGCACTTTCGTAGGCCTTGTCGTCACGATTGAAAAGCTTGCGGATGTACTGCTTCTTGTTGTTCGCGTCGATAAGTGTGCGCAAATCACCGAGAGTTGCAATGATGTCCTGCGGAGATGCCTTCGGCTCAGCCGCCGACTCCGTCGGAGCGAACGGCTCGTCTGCAACAACCGTAGCACCCGGTGGCAAAATTGCCCCATCGTGAGTCTGGACTGTATCCACGATCTGCGTTTCCGCAGGCATATGTACGACGGGCATGTGGACCGGTTCCATTGCGGACAGATCAATGTCGGGAATGGCGATTTCGGCCGCAGCGGGCGAGGGGGTTTTAAAATCGTCGTCGGTGAGATCAAGCTGTTTCAGAAAATCGTCATCATCGAGCGACGGTTCCTGGGACGGAAGCCCGGCGAGTGTTTTGTTGAGGTCCGCTGAAATCTCGATGGACGGTTTTGTCTGCTCCTGCTCGATGAATATGTTTTCCGGCAGATTGAATTCGTCCGTTGTTGGCTTTTCCACCGCTGGTGTTTCGTCCTCGAACAGGGAAAAATCCGGGGTTTCTTGCTCGCCGGATATCGCCTCTGTTTCAGATGGCATCTCGAAGTTCGGGACGAGGTCCGGTACAGCTTCTTCCATATATGCATCGAGGGATGTCTCGGGCAACTCGCCGATCGGGATTACAACGTTCTGCCCGGACAATTCCGCATCAATGTCTTCGATGTCGCCGATGTCGCCCGGTTCAACCATGGGGCGCCCAAGATGTCGCGTAACGATTTCACTTATTTCAACTCCGGCGGTGTAGTCGGTTTCTCCGACAAGCATGATCAGATCATGCATTGACATTGTGGGTGAGTGCTCTTTTTCTGATTCGAGACGATTTGCCACCGACGTGATGTTCTTATCGTCATAGAAAATGGACAGTGCCTCGATGGGGACGCGCGAATATTCCGGATCGTCGCCAGGATTAAAGACGTTAAAAATTGGCTGAGAAAGACGGGCGAGTTTGTTGCTGTCGAGATTCCGTACCACTTCGCCGTCGATCAACGTCAGGAATTCTTCAAACCTGTCCTTGGCCAGTGTGTCGAGCTGTTTGGTGCGAGTATAATCCTGCATCACCGCAGCGTAGTATTCGTAGTCGGTGAAGTGCCGCATCTTTTCGAGCACGACATGGGTCGGAATAACCGGTGCGTCCGCAAAGATGTACTTGACAAGCGTCCATTGCGGGCGGCAGACGTAGTTGAACAACAGCTTCACTGTCGCGTCGAGTGTTGTAGAAAATTCCTCGCGTGTAAAGCGCGTGTGTTCCATCGCGACGGAGGCGATGGTGTCGAAGTATTTCCGGACCTGCTCGTCGGAGTAATCGAAATGTGCGGAATCCAGCAGCCGCTTCATCTCTTCGTCGCGCCAGCGCTCGGCCTCGCTCGTAAACACTCGTTTGACGGATGCCGGGACGGGCGACGCCAGAATGGTCTTGAGAAGTACGACGTCGTTATCGCCTATGGTTTGCCTGGTGAGCTGGGCAAGCGCGTCTTCGATCTGGCGTTCAAACATGGCGGAAGTCCGGCGGTGGTGGTGTGCAGGGTCGGTGTGGCAAAAGTAGCAAAAAAAGCGGGGCCGACGAAACCCCGCTTTGCAAATTTGAATGTAATCGTCTGTTCGGTCACTGTATTGACGCAATGCGAGGAGGCAACCGTTTGAACATGTTTTTCTCGATCCGCGTGGCTACTGTGTCGATGAGTGAAGCTTCAAATCCTCGAGTGAGTAACTCATCGCGAGACAGGCCCGCATCGGTCATCCAGTACAAGAGCTCGTCCACTTCGCGGTAGGTAAATCCAAGCTCGCCTTCATCGGTTTGACCGGACCACAAATCGGCGCTCGGCGCCTTCGACACTATTACCTCCGGCACACCGACGGCCTCTGCCAACAGCCACACCTGTGTTTTATACAGATTGCCAAGTGGGTTTACAGCACAGGCGGCATCACCGTGCTGTGTACTGTATCCCAGCAGTACCTCGGTTTTATTGCCAGTACCGACAACGAGTCCTGATTCACGCGCTGATCGGTCATAGAGGTGAATCATACGCAAGCGGGCCATGATATTGCCTCGTCTCACACGGCTCATGTCGGGATCTGTTTCAATCACTGCATCAGCCGCGTGAGTGATATCGATCAACTCCCCGTGTCCGCCCAGAATGGAGAGCACAAGCTGCGCATGGTCAATACTTTCCTTGCTGCTTGTCTTGTACGGCATCATGAGAAAGCGGACGTTTTCCACCCCGAGCGCCTCGACCGCGAGGAAGCCGACAAGCGCGGAATCGACACCTCCGGACAATCCAACAATCGCAGTCTGTAATCCTGCATTGCGGATCTCGGTTCGAAGAAACGAAGTAAGACGGTTTCTGACCGCCGGGATATCGAGAGATAGCTGAGGAAGCATGGGGATCATCGTCTGGTGTGTGGAAAAAGATAGAGACACTGACCGTGAAAAGAAAGGCGTGCTGCTCCAAAATCTCCTAAAAATGCTACAATTTCCAACCAATGGAGACGGGTTATATGGTGTTTTGCCACGATATTGCATTCTGTAGCCAGTCCCTTGACCGCTGCAAGCGAGGAGTGTCTCCGCCGGTATGTGGCGTCTTCGCAACAAAGAAGCCCGTCCCTCGTAAGGATACTGTTGAACAATGCGGTGGAGAAACCATGAAATCGCACATACTCGCTCTAGGACTCTTGCTCGCTGTTGGAATAGGACTGAATTCCACCTCGGCTCAGGAAAAACTCATTCGCCAGGCATCGCTGACAGGCGAAACAGCCATGATTGTGCGAATCGAAGGCGGTATGGGTACGTTGCACGTTCGGCGCGGGGTGTCGAACACCGCGTTCTCACTTGTGCAGCTTTCAGGTGAGTCAGACGATGCCCGGCCAATGGTGAGGTACAATGTCAAGGACGACAAGGGCATTTTGACTGTGGAATTAAATGTCAATGAGAATGAAGACGGCGACGGTTTGGCAGAACTGCTTCATCTTTTCAAGGGGAAGCACGGGGGAGCCTGGCGCCTTGAACTCACGGACCGGATTCCTATTGACTTTCGAATGGAATTTGGCGCAGGGGAGGCAGCGTTAGATTTGACCGGGCTTGTCTTGGCCGGTCTCCGGCTCGAGACAGGTGCAAGCAGTCTTCGCATTCGCAGTGCTGAGCCCAATGCCGCCAGAATCGGGACCGTCTCCATCACCGCGGGTCTGGGATCAATCGAATCGGAATCGCTCGGAAATCTGAATTTTGACAGAATGCGCTTCGAGGGCGGGCTAGGATCGTACGAACTCGATCTCTCTGGCGCTTTGCGCGATGGGGCGCAAATCCGTGCCGAAGTGGGGCTCGGATCGCTCGACATCCTGGTTCCAGCACAGGTTGGAATAATGGCGTTCTGTGAAGACAATTTTCTCAGTTCTTCCGATTTGCATCGCTTCGTGCGTCTCGAGGACGATGTGTACGCGTCGCCCAATTACAAACGCTCATCGAGAAAAGTAAAAATGAACCTCGAGTCGGGCTTGGGATCCGTGTCGGTGCGCGTGAAAAAGTAAGAGACGTGTGGAACGCATGACGTACAACGGCCGGGCATCCCCCGGCCGTTCTGTTTCACCGCAATACGGGATTTTTGTAGTATGAAGACTTCCGATTCCTTCATCAACGAACACTTCGTATGAAACCGACCCACCTCGCCGTGCTGATTCTGTGCCTGATCCCAGTTGTGCTGCGCGCACAGCTTCTTCAACCGATTACTGCACAGGACGCGCTTGCACAAGTCACCGCTCGAGCACAGATGGACCTCGGTCAGAACACTGTTCCGACCAACGTAATATTTCTGGGGCTGCAGTATCAGAATGTCGTTTTAACTCTTGACGCGCAAACAGGCAAGGCGACCGGTTGGTTGTACAGATTCTACGCGCCATCGCTCGATTCGGTTCAGTACTATGTTGCGGTCAAAGTCCCCGTTGCGGGCATAGTCGTCGCTTCAGTCCCTCTCGATACGATAACGCAGGGACTGCCGTTTAATGTGGGCAATGCAATGTTGATCGATCCGTGGGTGGATTCGCCCGCCGCCCTCGCGGCTTCTATGAGTGGCGGAGCCGCGGCTTTTTACCAGACACACGGCGATGCCCGTGTCGCCCTGGCCGTACTGGTGAATAATCCGGTGCAGAATCCCATACTTCCAGCAGGCGAATACTGGATGATCACTCACATCGCAACGGGTGATACGATGACGTGCCTCATCACCGCGGAAAGCGGTGATCCCCTGCGCTGTTCATCGACGAAGGCTCCAAAAATCACGAGTCTGCCGAAGACCGTCGCGCGTGTTGGAGAGCTGTATTCGTACGACGTCGACGCACGCGGCGAACCCGCGCCCACATACAGCCTGTCTGCCAAACCCGCGGCGATGGTGATCGACAGTGTGTCCGGAATTGTATCCTGGACTCCAACGGCCCAGCAAGTCGGCGTGGCGAGTGTCAACATCAAGGCGCAGAACACAAACGGCTCAGATGTGCAGTCGTTCCAGATCGTGGTGGAGGAATCCGCGCGCCCGCCGAAAATCACGTCACAACCGCCCGCCGAAGTACTCGCAGGTGATGTCTACCAATATCAGCTCACTGCTTCAGGTTCACCCCGTCCCGTGTTCCTCCTCGGCGCAGGGCCCGCAGGGATGATCATCGATCAGGGCAGAGGAATTGTGAATTGGTCGCCCACACGCGCGCAGGCGGGTCAGCATCAGGTCGCGATCGTGGCTCGCAACACCGCCGGTCTCGACACGCAGCGGTACACGCTCACAGTCGTTGCGGAACCGCGACTTCCAGCATTACAGAATCAACGGATCAAAGCAGGACAAGTCCTTTCACTCACAGCAGCGGCCGAGGGATACCCAGCACCGCAGTATACGCTCCTCATGTTCCCAGCAGGAATGACTATCGACAACAACAGCGGGGCGTTGACGTGGACTCCGACGCTGCAGCAACTCGGATCACACAATGTCATCGTTGAAGCCCGGAATCGCATTGGTGCTCACCCGCAGGGATTCACCGTGCAGGTCGACGATCCCACCGCTCTGCTACCGATTCCAGATGCAGCAGATTTGTGCATCGAATCTATTTCCCCGCAGCCGGTGCGAATCATGCAGCCGGTCCTGATGGTGCTGCGCAGCGGACACGAAGGCCGTATGCGGCTCGATATCACCGATGCACTCGGACGCATTGTGTGGTCATCGTCGGTGTATGTCGGGATGGATGCACCGGTACGCCTGCAGTGGGACCTTCGGGATATGCAGGGGAAAGCGGTTCCAGCCGGAGTGTACTTCGCTCGCGCATCCATGCACGGAATGTTTGTCCAGCAGTCACTGCGGGTTCTGCGATGATTCCAGCGGCTGAAGCCCTCGTGCGCCTACGGGCCGGCAATGAACGATTCGCCCGCGATGCACGGAATCCGGAGCCCCTTCTGGGTCACTCCCACCGCGAAGAACTTCTTGGCGGTCAGTCGCCGTTCGCAATCGTTCTTGGCTGTTCAGATTCCAGAGTGCCCGCGGAGCTTGTGTTTGACCAAGGGATCGGCGCGCTGTTTGTCATCCGCGTCGCGGGCAATATCGTCGCTCCATCCCTCGTCGGCAGCGTGGAATTTGCTGTATCGCAATTCAACACGCGCCTTGTCGTTGTGCTCGGTCACACACGATGTGGCGCCATTCAAGCCACGCTCAATGAGTTGGAACGCGGCGGTGCGAGCCCTTCGAGGAACATCTATTCCATCGTCAATCGTATCAGGCCTTCCATTGAGCCACTCATCGAGGCGTCGACACGGCCAGACCATGAGACACTGATGCATCTGGCGGTGCGCGCAAACGTTCGTGCTTCCGTCAACCACCTCAGGCACGGGTCCGAACTTTTGGAGCAGTCCATCCTGCAGGACGGACTCCGCGTTATTGGTGCGGAGTATTCTCTCGAGACCGGTGTTGTCGACTTTTTCGACGTGGACGATCTTTAGGCCTGCCATTCTCTTCAGGTATCATCCGCTACATGGTTGCCGGATGTTGGGCTGATAAAATTCGTGCCTTGCGGCAGGAATTCCGCCTTATTTCTTCGGTGTAAAATCCAGCGAGACCGAGTTGATGCAGTACCGCAGGCCGGTTGGTTTCGGGCCATCGTCGAATACGTGGCCGAGATGTGCGCCACACTTACTGCAGAGTACTTCGGTGCGGTCCATGCCGAGCGTCCTGTCGACATCGGTTTCGACAACTTTTTCATCGGCGGGAGCCCAAAAACTCGGCCAGCCGCTCCCTGAATCATACTTTGTGTCTGAAGTGAACAGCGCCTGTCCGCAGGCGGCGCAGACGTATACACCGGGGTCCTTGGTCTTGTAATACTTGCCTGTGAAGGCCATCTCTGTTCCCTTTTCACGCATCACCCGATACTGTTCCGGAGTGAGGCAGGTCTGCCATTCGGCTTGCGACTTCTCGATCTTGTTCTCCATCTTCTTCCTCGCTTTCTTCAGTGAATCTGCGGCTGCGATTCCAGGATTGGTGTCATGCCCTGCCGATCCGACCGCCTCCGCGTCTCTGCATCCGGCTGCTGCGAGCAGCAGCACAAGTGTAATATACCGCATGATGTACTCGTCCTTTGTGTTGTTGCATTCATCGCTTCAACACGCAGGCCATCCGCTTGGTTCACACGCGGCTGGTCAGAAACGACGGACCATCGTTGCACCCTTTCTCAGGATGCGGATCGGCAGCGTGACTCGTTGCCCCGTCACCTTCCCCACCGTATTTTAGGACATGGAACAACACCAATACGATGTAATCGTTGTAGGCAGCGGACCCGGAGGAGAGGGCGCCGCGATCAATGTCGCCAAGGCGGGAAAATCGGTCGCAGTCATTGAGCGCTACGTGAAGGTCGGCGGTGGATGCACCCATTGGGGAACGATTCCCAGCAAGAAACTCATCCACGTCACGCAGCAATATGCTGCTCTGAAAAAAAACGCGCTTTTCGGCAAAATGGCGCAGACGTACCGGATCACGTATCGCGAATTGATGGCCTCGGTTCAGGATGCCGTCGAAACGCAGGTTCAGGAGAGACAGGGTTTCTACGACCGAAATAATGTGGATGTCGTCGAAGGACTCGCCCGCTTCCACGATCCTCATACGCTCATTGTACTCGATGTGGAAGGTGTCGAACGGCTGTACAGCGCGTCACACTTTGTCCTCGCGCCCGGATCGCATCCGTACCATCCGGCCGACATTAATTTTTCACACCCGCGTGTTGTGGACAGTGATACGGTGCTGATGCTCGGTGACACACCGTCAACGATTTCGATCTACGGTGCAGGAGTCATAGGATGCGAGTACGCTTCCGCGTTCCGTGGTCTGGGCGTCAAAGTGAATCTTATCAACACCCGCGCACGCCTGCTCGAATTTCTCGACGATGAAGTGACGGACGCACTGAGTTATCACCTTCGGGATCAGGGTGTCCTGATTCGTCATAACGAGGAATACGCGGCCGTCGAACCGCTTGATGACGGTGTGATTCTACATTTGAAAACCGGCAAGAAAATCAAGACCGATGTGCTGCTTTGGGCAAACGGCCGCTCGGGTAATTCGGCGGAGCTTGGTCTCGAGGCGATTGGAATTACGCCCGACCACCGCGGCAACATTCCGGTGAACGAACACTATCAAACAAAGCTGCCCCACATCTATGCCGTCGGGGATATCGTCGGATTTCCAAATCTCGCGAGCGCCGCGTACGATCAGGGCCGTTTCGCTGGAACGCACATTGTGCAAGGGTGCGGTGACGAGCGCCTCGTCCATGATGTGCCGACAGGGATCTACACGACTCCGGAGATAAGCACGATCGGCCGCACGGAACGCGAGCTCACCGCAGCAAAGATTCCGTACGAGGTGGGCCACGCCTTTTTCAGGAATCTGGCGCGCGCCCAGATAACGGACCGCAAGGTTGGCATGCTGAAAATATTGTTCCACCGCGAAACGCTTGAAATACTCGGCATCCATTGTTTCGGCTACCAGGCGGCGGAAATCCTGCACATCGGTCAGGCCATCATGTCGCAAAAGGGCGAAGCGAATTCGCTTCGGTATTTTGTTAATACGACGTTCAACTATCCCACCATGGCCGAAGCATACCGTGTTGCCGCGTTAAACGGACTCAATCGAATTTTTTAAAATCGGGCGGACTCCACACCTTCCACCCCCTCACTATACCGTGGTGTCGGCGGAACACACGCCCGCCCGGCCGCGACAATTCACCTTGTATCACACAACAACCGCACCCTTATGGCAGCGCCATCCACGCTCGAAAAAATAGTCTCTCTCGCCAAACGGCGGGGATTTGTCTTCCAGTCATCCGAGATCTACGGAGGCCTGAACGGGTGTTGGGATTACGGCCCTCTCGGCGTTGAGCTTCTGCGCAACGTGAAGGAGGCGTGGTGGAAGGCGATGACGTTCCGCGACGATGTAGAGGGGCTCGACGCGTCGATTCTTATGCATCCGCGCGTGTGGGAGGCCTCGGGACATGTCGAGAATTTTACAGATCCGATGGTCGACTGCCGCGAATGCAAGAGTCGTTACCGCCTCGATGTGCTCTATGAGTCGTACAATGAAAAACGCCGGAAGAAAATCGCGGAGGCATACGCTGAATATCTCGGTGCCGAACAAACCCGGAAGGATGCCTTCCTCGCATTGAGCCGTGACGAGCAGCTTGTGGTAGCCGGAGACGCGCTTATCGATGACGCCGCAGTCTTCGACACGCTGAATACAAAGGAACTCCTGGCGTGCCCGAATTGCGGACGTGCGGGGACCTTTACTATTCCGCGAAAATTCAATCTGATGTTCAAGACGTTTGTCGGACCGGTCGAAGATTCCAGCGCAGTGGTATACCTGCGTCCAGAGACGGCACAGGGCATTTTTGTGAACTTCCTGAATGTCGCACAGTCGATGCGCCAGAAGGTGCCCTTCGGCATAGCGCAGATCGGGAAGGCCTTCCGCAACGAGATCAACACCAAAAACTTCCTGTTCCGTACGCGCGAGTTCGAGCAGATGGAGATGCAGTTTTTTGTTGTTCCCGGCACGGATATGGAATGGTACGAACGCTGGCGCGAACAGCGCATGCAGTGGTTTGTTGATCTGGGTATGGAACGCGGTAAACTTCGCTTTCATCCGCATGCGCCTGAAAAACTTGCGCACTATGCCCGCGCTGCCGTCGACATCGAATTCGAATTTCCTTTCGGGTGGGGCGAGATCGAAGGCATACATAACCGCACGGACTTCGACTTGACACGCCACGCGGAGTATTCGGGTAAGAGTCTCGAGTTTTTTAATGAAGACACCAAGGAGAAGTACGTTCCATTCGTGATCGAAACTTCCGCCGGTGCGAGCCGATCGGTTATGGCCTTCTTGACGGCTGCCTACGAAGAAGAACAGCTCGAGAAAGAAACCCGCACGGTGCTGCGCTTCCACCCGAAACTTGCCCCGTACAAGGCGGCGGTTCTCCCGCTCGTCAACCGCGATGGCATGGATGAGCTTGGACTCCGGCTCTATCGCGAATTGCAGAAGGAATACAAGGTGTTCTACGACGACAGCGGTTCAGTCGGCCGGCGTTATCGCAGGCAGGACGAAATCGGCACGCCGTATGGCATTACTGTCGATTCGCAAACACTCGAGGATCAGACGGTCACTGTGCGCGATCGTGATTCCATGCAACAGGAACGCATTGCCATGAGCGCCTGTGGAGAGTATCTCCGTGTAAAGCTCAACGTGTAACACGCGCGTCCGCGCGTGTGTATTCGTGTGTGCGCCGGCTGATTGTGTGGCGCATCACCACACCACGTTACCTGCCGGCGAGCCAGCCGAGTGGATTCTGTTTTGACTTCTGCCGCCAGATCTCGAAATGGATCTGTGGTCCGTTTGTTCCTTCACCGCAGGATGCGATCGTCTGTCCGGCCTTGACGCGCTGTCCCTCACGTACACCGATGGAGGCGAGATGTGCGTAGACCGTAAAGAACCCGTCGTCGTGATTCACAATCACAAGGTTGCCGTATCCGGCGATAAAGTACACCATTGAAACCGTGCCGTCGGCTACTACGCGTACTGGAGATCCCGCAACACCTGCGATATCGATGCCGTTGCTTATCGTCACTGTGCCGTGTTTGGGATTGACCTGTTCCCCGAATCCTCCAATAACACGGCCTTGTGCGAGCGGCCAGGGGAGGCGTCCTCGCAATCGTCCAAATGCGGTTTCAGACAATGCCTTGCTGGGCAGTGAGACGATGCGATCACTCGACGAGTTGGTCGAGGATCTGCCGCCACGCGAAGAACGGGCCGATTCCGATTTGCGCGCCGCCGCGAGCCGCTTGGCCTGTTCGCGTTCGATCAAATCCGCGATAAGTCGCTCGAGTTTTGCGGCTGCCGCCTGCTTGCGTTTAAGTTCCGTCGCGTACGCGGCCTTGTCCTCGCGCACCTTCTCGAGAAGAGATTTGTGTTCGACAACTTTGCGCTGCAGAATCTGCTCCTGCTGCGCCTTTTCTGAGACGCGTTTTTTCTGCTCGAGGACTTTCTCCTCGAGGAGCAATTTCTGTGCGGTGATCGCCTCCTGCCTCTCGCGGATCTCCGAGGCCACACGCCGTTGCCGTGTGGAGAATGCCCGAAGATATCTGGAACGGATCAGCATTTGATTCAGCGACGTTGAACTCAGCAGCAGTTCAGTATCGTGCATCTGGCCGCGTTTGTAGGCATTGACTATCGAGCGTGCGTAGGATGATTTAACCCCTCTCAGTCGCTGCGTTTCGATCGCCAGAGTGCTCGCGGCAGAGTGGATCTCCTGCTGATTCTCTCCTATCTCGTTGTGCAGATGTGATACTACCTGGCGAATGAGCGACGTTTGTCTGTCGAACATCTCGATGCGCTCGACTGTGCCGCGCTCGGTCCGTCGGCTCTCCGCCAAACGATCTTCGTATTCGCGGATCTCTTTGCGAATTCGTTCGAGTTCACCTTGCTGCAGACGAATCGCCCTTGTCTGGGGAACCGTGCCAGCGGCCTGCTCTCTTGATGTTCTGCTTCCCTGTTTTCCGGACTTCGGCGAAGTGGATGCGTTTCTGTTCTTTCCTGTGTTCCGTCGTGCATCATTACGCTGGACTTTTGAAGAGCTGCGCGCGTTCTTCGAAGAAGAAGATGCACCCTGCCGCGAGGGCTTCGACACGTTGCTCTTGTCTTTTTTCTTCGCGCCCGGCTTCGCGCTTTGATTCTTCTTACCAACGCTGGACTTCTTTGTGGAGGATCCCTTTGAAGATTTTCCGTCGCCGCCACGCATGGACGATGTCGGCGCCTTTTTTCTTTCCGCCGTACTATCCTGATGCGGAAGACACAGAAGCACCGACAGCACCAGGGAGATAATAACTTTTGCTGTGCGACGAGACATGAGCGTCCGTACTATTCATGAGATAATACGGAATAAATCCGACGAAGGAAAGTAAAATCAATCGCTTGCGGCGATTGATTTGTGCGGATTCGCAGGTGTGCGCGCCGAGGTCCTTTCAGGACAACTAAAAGTTGATTTTGTTGGCGGATTTCGGGTATCGAAAACTAAAATCGACCGGCATGTCGTTTAACACGAGCCGTTCAAATGAGATTGTCAGATTTTCAGATTTCGGAGGACGGGCAATCACTATCTGAGTCGGCAGTGATATGTCGCTTCGTCTCCGGAAATCCCGGAACGTCACCTTTTCCAGAAGTGCTCCATCGGGGCCCAGTATGCGTCTTTCAGTCACGGCGGCGTTTTCGAGGTCGACTACGTACTCGATGGTTTCACGTTCACCCGCTTGTACGAGGATGTATGCACCTGCTTCTCGCCTCCCGGTGAGAGATCCCGATGACGGGATGGATGCTGCGCCGGCTACAGCAGAAGCGACATCCTGAAAATCGACTTCGATGCGGAGGACTGCCTTTAAGTTACGCGAACTGGTGCGTCCGGTAAGAATCGTGTTTTCGAGGCCGTTGTATATCTGGAACGCCTGGTTGGTCACCAGACCTTTTGCGACGCCGATCCCGAAAGGTCCGGTGATATCGATGTACATCGAGTCGGGGCGTGAGATGCGCACCTGAATATTGCCGCTGTTCGATATCTCCGGCGTCTCAATGCTGACGGTTCCGTAGCCCTGAACGGTCCGGATCGCGGCACTGCGTACGTTGACCGCGGCTACAACAGTTGCTGGATCGAGAGGTCCTTCTTCAGGAAGCCCCTTTGTGCTGGAACATGATGAGAGAAGCAGACACGCACAACACAATGCGCAAAGCGTGGTGATGATCGGGAGGGTGGTACTCTTCATGGCGCGACGAATATAGGCCCCAGGCAGTGGCTGAACAAGGGGGAAACAGGGTGGTTGCTCGACAGTCACAATCGTATACGAAGAGGAATGCGGATTTCCGCAGTGTGATGTATCTTCCGGTGCAATGATTCACCGACATACCGGTCATAGTCATCACGTGCATACCCACATGCACGACGCGGATCCGCCTGGCAGCCGTGAGGTCCACGGACATTCGCATGCGCACACATTACCCCGCATCTCGAGGCGTGACGAGAAACGGCGGCTTGGATGGGCGATCGTTTTTACATCGGCGATACTCTTTGTCGAGTTTGTTGGCGGGTTGTTGTCCGGGAGCCTCGCGCTCATTTCGGATGCGGGGCATATGCTGGTAGACTCTCTATCGCTGGTGATGAGTTATATCGCATTGAACTTGGCCACGCGTCCGGTGAGAGGTCGCTTCACGTACGGCCTGCGACGCGTCGAGATCCTTGCGGCGCTGGTGAACGGTGTCACTCTGCTCCTGGTGTGCGCTTTTATTGGGTATGAGGCGGTGCAGCGGCTCATGCACCCTGCCGCGGTTGATGCTCCGATGATGCTCGGTATCGCCCTGGTGGGAATCACCGCAAATATCGCCTCGGCGTTGCTCCTCAAACACGCACACACGCTGAACGCGCGCAGCGCCTTTCTCCATGTGCTCGGCGATCTCTTTTCAAGCGCCGGGATCGTTGTAGGGGGAGTGGTAATGCTGCTGTGGGATGTGCCGTGGCTGGATCCTGCGCTGTCGCTCGCGATTGCGGTTGTGGTCGTCGTAAGTGCTTACCGCCTCACACGCGAGGCCGTTGCGATACTTCTCGAAGCTGCTCCCGACGGAGTCGATATCACACGGATTCACGATGCGATCCTCGATCTTCCGTACGTAACCGGTGTGCACGATTTCCATGTATGGACTATCACATCCGATCTGCATGCCGTGAGCTGCCACATCGTTCTTCACCCGGATAACACGTCCGCGCATGATCACGTGCTCGCGGAAATTTCGCAGCTTCTGCGTGAGCAGTATCACATAGAACACACAACTCTCCAGCTCGAGTCACGTGCGTATAACGACGGTGAAACGGCCTGCCTCTCCTGCTGATTTCTTGGAACGGAACACTTTTTTCGTCCGAAATCCCAACAAAACCACAGTATTTGAGGATGCGGGTTGACTTTTATTGCCAAAAACCCTAAGTTCCCTATTCTTGAAAGGTGCATCACTACGAATGACCGGAAAAAAGACAATGTATGCAGTCGTAGCAATCGGCGGACAGCAGTTTAAAGTGACGGAGGCGCAAACCCTCTACGTCCCTCTGATCGACACAGAGGTCGGCTCCACCGTCGAATTCTCCCAGGTTCTGATGTTCTCCGATGATACAAACGTGAAAATCGGAACACCAGTCGTGAATGGTCTTACAGTCACGGCGAAAGTGCTCGCGCACATCAAGGACGACAAAGTCCTGGTGTTCAAGAAAAAGCGCCGCAAAGGGTATCAGAAGATGAATGGCCACCGCCAGCGTCTGACCCAGATTTCCATCGAGAGTATCAAGAATTAAGCGGGACGGAGAACAGTCATGGCACATAAAAAAGGTCTCGGTAGCTCCCGCAACGGGCGCGACAGCAATCCGCAGTATCTCGGCGTGAAGGCCTTCGGCGGCGAAATCGTCACCGCAGGATCCATCATCGTGCGCCAGCGTGGCACAAAATTTCATCCGGGTCTCAACGTGGGCAAGGGCAGTGACGATACGCTCTTTGCGTTGATTGAGGGACGTGTGGAATTCCAGCGCATGGGCCGCGATAAAAAACGCGTCAATATCGCACCGGTCGAATAATTTCGACCAGGTCTCAGGTCGTAAAACGGGATGTCGTCTTGACATCCCGTTTTCTTATATTGGTATTCCAACATCGGACACATTGCCGCGCAAAAGCCGACTGGCCGCGCACATATACCATCGACTATTCCTCGCATCACTCACTTCGATCAGGAGACCGATCGCGCATGAAAAAGCTCGGATCAACCTTCGCCGCTCTGCTATCCGCGGTGTTGCTCTTCGTCTGGCTGCCGGGTTGCAGCGACGACGACAACGGCACGAACAACAACAACAACAATACCGGCTCAACCAAGATCTACATGGAGTTGAAAGCCGCCTCGCAGTACAAGTACAACCGGACCGAACTCGACTCGGCCAACAACCCGATAACCAGCACGAAGCACGACTACTGGATCGATGTCAAGGGCAACGGCAATCTGCTCCTCGGTGCGTACAAGGATTGGTTCTACCGCATCGGCACCGACAAGGCGACGAACGAGAAAGACACCTTGTTCATTCGCACAAACACCGGATCATCCGGCGGCAATTCCTTCACAAAGGAAGTTCAGGTCTACGGTTTTCTGAGCGAAGCTCTGCAGGCATTTGTCGATCTCTTTGCCGCGCAGTTTCCGATTCAACCGCCTACAGTTCCTGGACCCAAATGGGATCCTATCGCAAAATTCATGGATGACCAAGGCGCCATTCTCCCGATCGGTACCGAGTGGTACATCAGCAACGTGAATGGTGAAGCCCTGAACTTCAACCTGTCGGGTGTGCCTGTGACGGTCAACGTGATCATCAAGGGCAAATTTGAAGCCAAGGATGAAGTTATCATGGTCGGTACCAAATCGGTGAAGACATGGAAAACAACGGTCACCATCACTGCCACGCTGCCGTTCGGCTCACCTGTCGTTCTGAAGATCGGCATGTGGTTCTCCGACGATCCCGATGCGCAGGTGAAAGTCCGCCAGGAAAGCGCAGTGATCACCATACCCTTCATGGGCACTTTGCCAATCCCCGGTGATCTCCAGGAGATGTACTCCTACTTCGAATAATATCGGACAGAATACTCCGTAAAAGCCCCGCTCAGCGGGGCTTTTTTTTTACCCCTCCAAGACACGAGGCCTACACCGTTTCACGCCTTCACGCCTTTACGCCTTCACGCCTTTACGCCTTCACGCCTTTACGCCTTCACGCCTTTACGCCTTCACGCCTTTACGCCTTCACGCCTTTACGCCTTCACGCCTTTACGCCTTCACGCCTTTAC